>NZ_JQKG01000044.1 GCF_000745915.1 Deinococcus misasensis DSM 22328 | reverse complement strand
CTGGCGAAGACCCGATTGAAGGTGTCATGGGAGGGTATACCGGTGTGGAGGTCCAGGAAGCTTGAGAGCCAATCCCGTTTGAGTTCCCCAAAATCCTCCATGTCATAGAAGCTGTCTGCATCGCTGAGCACAGCACACAGGGCAATGACGATCACGTTGATGAGGGGTTGATTGAGCCCTCGGTTTGTCCGGGGATCAGGGAGCTCAGAGAAGTGCTGGACTGCGAGTTTCAGTTGCTCGGGGTTCATGTCTTACCTTAACCCCTTCGCGACGTGCGTCACCCCTGTCGCAATTTTTGAGGCGTTACTCTGGTGGTAAACTTAATGCATGTTGACCTCGGTTCGATTTCAGAATTTTCTGTCGCTTCAGGATGTGCAGGTGGATTTGGAGCCATTGACAGTGATTGTTGGACCCAATTCATGTGGGAAAAGTACACTTTTGGATGGAATTAATCGAGTTCTAAAACTAAAATTAAACCCTCTAAAAAGAATGTTTTTGTCTAAAGAAGAATCTTTTGATGTAAATAAAATTTATAGCCCTGAGGCATTTTTGAATTGGAAATTGGGTGTGAGACAATCTATGGAGATGAGATTGTTAGGAGATAAATATAATATAGATTTATCATTTTATAAATCAGAAACTAGAAATAAATGGATGGTAAAAGGATTAGACGGACTTGGTTTGTTGGATGGTAACGAAAATATGAGCTATAGTGAGCTTCGCGATCAAGAAGTTTATTTGATGATGATGGCAGACGATGTATTCCTGTGTTCGCCTTCTGTATCTAGAATATCTGCTGCTTCGTATAGCCCCCTAGAAATTCCTATTCTGGAATCAAATGGATCTGGATTGGCTACCATTATATCTGGAATCATTAATGATTCCCCGGAAGATTTTATAAATATACAAAATTTTATAAAAATGGTCATTCCAAATATAGTGAAAATTAAGATTCGGAGAGAAAAAATTAAAAGTGATAATTGGTTCAATAAAGAATATATCAATAAATTCCCTGAAAGTGTTATTGGGGATAAATTAATAATTGATTTCAAGGAATCTAAAGATATTCGTGCAGAATATGCCAGTGAAGGAACGCTAATATCAATTTTTCTTATCACATGTATGTTTCTCTTCAAAGGTCCTGGTATCATATTGGTGGATGATATAGACAGAGCACTGCATCCAAAAGCCATAAAAGACCTTTTCTCTGCCATTCGTGAAATCCAAAAGCTCAATCCAGAGCTTCAGATCATTGCCACCACCCACTCGCCATACCTGTTGGATCACCTCAAGCCAGAGGAAGTCCGAATTGCCACCCTTGACCCAGAGCGAGGCACAGTGATTGCCAAACTCACCGATCACCCAGAGTTTGAAAAATGGAAAGAAGTGATGGCCCCAGGAGAATTCTGGAGTTACGCAGGTGAAGACTGGGTGCTCAAGAGGAATCAAGAAAGCCATGAGTGAACCTGAAAATGTGATTTTCTTGGTTTGTGAAGGCAGCAGTGATCCCCGCGTCGTGCAAGGTTTTACAGAGCAGGTTTTGCTGAAAGAGATTGATTGGTGGGAACACATGCCCTTGGAAGCCAAACCTGTTTGGAAGGGCATGGGTCAGCATCCGTATTTGGCATGGCGCGATGTTCCAGAAACCTACAAGAAGAGTGGCCTGCCTCCAGCCCACGGACATTTCAATGGTCTTCCTGCAGAGCCTGATGCTGTTGCAGCAAGAAAAGCCCTTCGTCTTGCTTATCAAGCGAACGCCAGAGCAGTCGTGCTTTTTCGCGACGAAGACAATCAGCCCACACGCCGCGATGGTTTGGTTCAAGCCAGAGACGAACATACGGATCACACCAACCAGCATGTGTTGATTGGTGTTGCAAAGAGATGTCGTGAAGCTTGGGTGTTGATTGGATTTCGTACTGGATCTGGACAGGAACAGCAGCTCTTACAAGAATTGCATCAGGAATTGGCTTTTGATCCCACACAGCAACCAGAGCGCTTGAATGGCAAGAACGATCACCGGGATCCCAAAAGGGTGCTGGATCGTTTGCTGTGTGGCAATGTCTACAGAGAAGAACCTTGCTGGCTTGAAGCAGATCTTAACGACCTCAAAACCAGAGGTCAAAACTGTGGTCTCACAGAATACCTGAACGAAGTGGAAACCATTCTTGTTCCACTGCTGAAATAAAAAACCCGAGGATTCTCACCCTCGGGCCTCTGTGAAGTCTGAAAATTAAACTTCGAGTTCTTTCTTGCTGATGAAAGGCATCATGCTGCGCAGTTTGGCTCCCACCACTTCGAGGGGGTGGTCGTCCATTTCCTGACGCCATTGCTTCATCTGGGGGTAACCGGCTTCGGTTTCGGCCACGAATTGACGGGCGAACTCGCCGCTCTGGATGCGGGCCAGAGCCTCTTCCATGGCTTTGCGGCTCTCGGCAGCAACCACTTTGGGTCCGGTCACGTAGTCGCCGTACTCGGCGGTGTTGGAGATGGAGTAACGCATGCCTTTGAAGCCTTTTTCGTAGATCAGGTCGATGATCAGTTTGCACTCGTGCAAGACTTCGAAGTAGGCGATCTCGGGCTGGTAGCCAGCGGACACGAGGGTTTCGAAGCCGTTTTTGATCAGGCTGGTCAGGCCACCGCACAGGACGGCTTGCTCGCCGAACAGGTCGGTTTCGGTTTCTTCTTTGAAGGTGGTTTCCAGCACACCTGCACGGGTGCAGCCGATGCCTCTGGCGTAGGCCAGAGCCAGTTCACGGGCGTTGCCAGTGGCGTCTTGGTACACGGCGAAGATGCCGGGCATGCCTGCGCCTTCCACGTACACGCGGCGCAGCATGTGGCCGGGGCCTTTGGGGGCCACGAGGAACACGTCCACATCTGCGGGGGGCACGATGCGTCCAAAGTGGATGTTGAAGCCGTGACCGAACACCAGTGCTTTTCCGGCGGTCAGGTTGGGGGCGATGCTCTCGGTGTAGGTTTTGGCCTGGTGCTCGTCAGGGATGAGCAGCATGATCACGTCGGCTTCTTGCACAGCCTTCTCGATGGTTTCCACGCGCAGGCCAGCTTTCTGGGCTTTCTCCACACTGGGGCTGCCTTCACGCAGACCGACCACAACTTTCACACCAGACTCGTTGAGGTTCTGGGCGTGGGCGTGGGCCTGTGAGCCGTAACCGATGATGGCCACGGTTTTGTTTTCGAGGGGGCTTAAAGAAACGTCCTGATCGTAGTACATTGTCGCCATTTTGTCAGACTCCTTGGGGTGACGCTTGTCTTGGATTACTTTACCCGGATGTGGCTCGGGTGGGGAATGATCGCTCTAGGTGTTTGGGTGAAGGGGGACCTTAAATCTCCACATCCCCGAGCACGGGTTCCAGACTCTTGCTTTCCCCTCCGGTGTACACCTGCGTGGGAATGTCGGCGTTGGAACCGCGGGACAGGGCCACGCGACCTGTGCGCATGGTTTCGATGATGCCGAAAGGGCGCATCTGCTCGATGAAAGCGGTGATTTTGCCTTCGTCTCCGGTCACTTCAAACATCAGGGCGTAACGGCCCACGTCCACGATGCGTGCACGGAAGTCCTCGGCGATGTGACGCACTTCCACGCGGGTTTCAGGGGTGATGGTGACTTTGACCAGCACCAGTTCGCGGTCCACGAATTTTTCTTCGCGGTGGTCGATGACCTTGATCACGTCAATCAGCTTTTCCAACTGACGGATGGCCTGCTGCAGGATGTTGTCGTCTCCGCCGACCACGATGGTCATGCGACTGACCCCGGCGTTTTCGGTGGTGCCCACGGACAGGCTCTTGATGTTGAATCCCCGGCGGGCAAACATGCTGGTGATGCGGGTCAGCACGCGGGGTTCGTCACGCACAATCACGCTGATGATGTGGTCTTTGTTGGGGCTGCTGGTGGTGTCGCCGTACAGATTTGCACTCATGGTTCACCTTTTCATAACCCCCTGCAATCAGGTCTGGCTCAGGGGGAGATACCCAGGCTGGGGCAACCTCCCCTCGTTAGGGGAGGAGCACAGGGGAGCTTTGCTCCCCCAGCGGGTGGGGTTACTGTTTTTGCTTCGCTTCCTCGTGGGTCTCAACCATCTCTTCCAGAGAAGCCCCTGCGGGCACCATCGGGAACACGCCGTGCTCGTTGGGCACCACGGCTTCGAGGAGGCTCGGGCCGTCGTGGTTCAGCCAGGCTTCGATGGCGCTTTCCATTTCTTCGCTGTTGGTGGCGCGCACAGCGTGAATGCCGTAAGCGTCAGCAAGTTTGATGAAGTCGGGGTTGGAGTCTCCGAGCCACACTTCGCTGTAGCGGTTTTCGTGGAAAAGTTCCTGCCACTGGCGCACCATCCCGAGGAAGCTGTTGTTGATGACAGCAATTTTGACGGGAATGCGGTATTTGGTGAGGGTGGCGAGTTCCTGTGCGGTCATCTGGAAACCACCGTCTCCAGCGATGACCACGCTGCGCACACCGGGAACGCCCAGAGCAGACCCAATGGCAGCAGGGAAGCCAAAGCCCATGGTCCCCAGTCCGCCAGAGGTCAGCCACTTGCGGGGCTTCTGGAAGCGTGCGAGTTGGGCAGCCAGCATCTGGTGTTGCCCCACGTCGGTGGAGAGCACATCGTCAGGGGAAAGCTGATCCACGATTTTCTTGATGGCGTATCCAGCGCTCCACACGGGGTGGCGCACGTAGCGCTCTTTCCATTCCTGAAGTTTGGCGTGCCATTCTTTGTTTTCAAGGAAAGTGGGTTGTGCGGTGAAGGCGCGGGCAGCTTTGGCAGCGTCACCCCGGACCGGGATGTGGGCGTGCACCAGTTTGGAGATTTCGGCGGCGTCGATGTCCACGTGGATGATGGTGGCGTTTTTGGCGAAACGGGAGACTTTGCCGGTCACGCGGTCATCGAAACGCAGACCAATGCCGACCAGCACATCGGCGTTGGTGATGGCACGGTTGGCGGCCACCGATCCGTGCATGCCGGGCATGCCGAGCCAGAGGGGATCTCCGGCAGGGAAAATCCCGAGGCCCATCAGGGTGGTGATCACGGGGATGTTCCATGCTTTTGCGAAAGCAATGATTTCTTCAGAGGCGTCCATGGCTCCGCCACCGACCATCAGGATGGGGCGCTGGGCTTTTCTGAGGGCGGAGAGGGCAACTTCAATGGCTTCCTGAGCAGGAGCAGGCATCTCGGGGCGAGCATGTGGAGCAGGGATTTCACCGGTGAAGGCTTCGAGTTGCACATCTTTGGGGATGTCCACCAGCACGGGGCCGGGGCGTCCAGAGCGGGCAAGCCTGATGGCTTCGGCAAGGATGCGGGGCAGGTCGTTGGCGCTTCTCACCAGATAGTTGTGCTTGGTGATGGGCATGGTGATGCCGGTGATGTCCGCTTCCTGAAAGGCGTCGGTTCCGATCAATGCGCGGGGCACGTTTCCGGTGATGGCCACGATTGGCACACTGTCCATCATGGCGTCGGCAAGTCCGGTCACCAGGTTGGTGGCTCCGGGGCCAGAGGTGGCCAGACACACGCCGACTTCGCCGGTGGATTTGGCCCAGCCTTCGGCGGCGTGGGATGCGCCCTGCTCGTGACGCACCAGAATGTGACGCATTTCGGGAAAGCCGGTCAGGGCGTCATAAAGGGGAATGACCGCCCCACCGGGATATCCGAAAACCGTGGTGATGTTGTGGTTGATCAAGGTCTGCCAGAGTGCTTGTGCCCCGTTCATGATTCTCCTCTCAACGGTAAACCCCCGAGTCTGGGTAGCCTCGGGGGTTTCTGTGCGTGTACGTGCCTGCCGCTTACGCTCGGGAAACCCCAGTGCGTACTAGTACTACCACGATGATGGTCAGAAAGCGGCTCATTGCACTTACCTTAACAGCCTGTCTTTGGACTTGTCAATCTTTGATCTAGACGAAAAAACATGACAAACTAAACTGGAAACCGGGCTTTGTTGTCATGCTTCAAAAAGATTTCAGGTGATTTCTCTCTGGGCTTAAAAATCTAAATGCATATTTTTTGAATACATTCAAAGGTCAGTTGAAGCTCTGGAATGACCGGGTAATTTAAACCGGGTTCAGAAAAAAGGGCTTTTCTTGCGTGTGGCGCTGCATGAAGGCGAGTTTTAAGGCTTGATGGAGGGGTTAACGGGTGGTTAACGCACCTTCCTGTACAACAGGATCAGGCTCAGGTGAGCGAGACCACGTTCAGGAAGGTGCAACTTGGCCCACACCGCGCTGAATTGACCTGTTGGACCGGGATGGAACTGCTGCCCATCCCTCAACCTTTCGACCTCTCCCAGAAGGCAAGACCTGTAGAAACCCCGCAAGACAACCGACCGCAAACCTTTTCTGATCTGGAGGCCTGGACAACCTCCAGATCTTTTTGTGGCCTGACACCTCAGATGCGCAAGGTGCCTTCCATCATCTGCACGGCACTGCCTCCCACCCGGGTTTCGGTGACCTCCATTTCGAATTTGACCGCTGTGATTTCCAGACGGCTGGGACGGCCCATTTCAATGCCCTGATGCACCACCCAGGTGTAATCCAGATCCTCCACGATGCGGTTCCCCAGATGGGCAGCCAGAGTCACAGCCGCACTGCCCGTGGCTGGATCCTCCAGAACCCCCAACTCTGGTGCAAACATTCTGGTGTAAAGACAGTCTTGCGCCCCAAAAAACACATAAAGGTTTTTGGCCCAGCATCCTTGCAGGTGCTTCTCCCAGAGGGGCACATTGAAACGGATGTTTTGCAGGTCTTCATGGTGCTTGACCCTGACCAGCAAATAAGGTGCACCACAGGACACCGCCTCCAGATCCAGAATGTGTTTTTCTAGAACCCCGAGCACCTCTGCCACCTGAGCAGCAGACACCTCCGCTTTGCGGAACTCTGGAGGGGTCGGAGAAGTCAATTCGGCATGGGTGGGAAGCCCGTTTTCCCAGCGGTAAACGACCGGGACCAGACCTGCATTTTCCTCCAGAACCACCCGGTCCAGACCCGCAGTTTTCCCGAGCAGTGCCAGCAAAATGGCTGTTCCGATGGTGGGGTGACCGGCAAAAGGCATCTCACTGCCCGGCGTGAAAATCCGAACCCGATGGTCTCCCTTCCCTTCAGGAGGCAGCACAAAAACCGTTTCAGACAGGTTGAATTCTCTGGCAATGGTTTGCATTTGCTGGCTGGACAGTTCCTCTCCTCCAAAAACCACGGCCAGAGGGTTGCCTCCAAAAGGTTGATCGGTGAACACGTCAAGGGTGTAAAACTTCAATTCAGGCATGGCATCTCCTTGAAACAACAGTGTGCTGGAAAACCCGAACACTTGCCTGAGGGCAATGACTTACCCAAAAGTAACAATGGATGTCTCTGGCAAAGAAATCACAAATTGTAATCCAGCTGAATGGGTCTCTGAAGGTGCCGATCAAGGGCCAGAGGAATCAGGTATTTCAAGTTGAAAAGGGTGTGGTGGGGCAGATCTGCCACAGGAAAAACCTCCACGTGTTCATCGGTGCAAGATTGGACCTGATGAATGTCTCTGGAGTGGGCAACAAAGCAAAACACCTCAAAAGAGCCTCCCCTCAGGGTGGCAAAGTGCTCCCAGATGGGAAGGTACAGGCCCGTTTCCTCCTGAAACTCACGGACCATGGCCTCCAGAGGATGTTCTCCCCATTCGATTTTGCCTCCAATGCCGTTGAGGCGGCCTTTCTGCCACTCGGGACGGTTTTTGTGGATCAGGGCCACCTGTGATCCATCAACATCAAACAAAAAGCCAAGCACATGAGCCATTTTTCTCAATATGCCACAAACCACCTGATGCACAAACATGCAGTTGGATGGCCGGGTGCATTTGCAGTCTGGGATTTGAATGAAAAGGTTTGAATTGAAGCCAGAATCTTTTGAATGCTGCGGTCATGGAAAGAAAAAAGGCCTTCTGGAAGAGAAAGAGGAAAATCAAAAAATGCAATAAAAACATTGAAAATCTTGAAAAACATGTCTGGCATCATCAAAAAACATTTCGCGACAGAAAATGACGTTTGGGGCTTTTATACTCTTGAAATGCGAGACACAAAGCAGATGTGGAATGCATTTCAAGGAGCGAAGAAAAAATGCCATGGGTGATCGTTGAGAAAAAACCTCAATCCTCTGTCAAATTCATTGGACCAAAAACATGAACACCCTAGTCATTGGACAGCGCATCCCCCTCAAAGAACTGACTTCCAGCATGGAGATCGGGTTTGAGGTTCAAATTCATGCAGCAGGTCTCAAACACCACCTGATGGTCAAGCAAGAAGGCTCTGTTGTGCCTGCAGGCACCTTCACCCATGGAGGGATGCAAGGCAAACATGAAATTCAGCTGGACCACCTTTCGCCAGACGCGCGCATTTCTGTGGTCATTGAACTGCCCACAGGACTGAAGAACCTCTCCACAGGTCAGGTGGTCTTGCTGGCACATGGAAAGCCTGTGGCAGGTTTTCAGATTTCAGGACGCAACTTCACCACGGAAAAAACGGCCACTCTGGCAGAAATCTATTTCAAAAACGGGTGGCGTTGTGGGGTCTTGTGCCAGGGTTACAGCGGGTTGTTGGCGTCTGTGCTTCAGGCCCAAGGAGGGGTGTTGGCCCCTGTTCAGTCTCCAGTTTCGCCTTCTGCTGTTTCGGGAGAAAAACTCAACCTTTCCAAGCTCACCCTTGAAAAACAGGGGGCCAGTGGCACCATCGAGCTCAGCAAGCACAGTGTGGTGCACCCCATCAACATCAACCTGAAATGGTCGGGTCAAGGACGCAGCAGTTGGTTTGGCCTGCGCACAGAGAGTCCAGATCTGGATCTGGGTTGCATGGTGGAAATGCAAAACGGCGACAGCCTGGTGATTCAGGCTCTGGGCGGTTATTTTGGCAGCCGCACCTCACATCCTTACATCTTGCTGGACAAAGACGACCGGAGTGGAAACTCGGCAGATGGCGAAAACCTCACCATTCACCAACCTGCACAGATGCGCCGCATGCTGGTCTATGCCTTCATTTACGAAGGGGCTTCCACTTTTGCCGATGTGAACGCGAAAGTCACCCTGACAGACCAGTTTGGAAATGAAATTGTGATTCCCCTCAATCAGGCACGTTCAGAGCGTTTTTGTGCTCTGGCCCTGATTCAAAAGGAAGGATCGAACATCCGCATCACCAAGGAGGAACGTTATTTTCAGGGGCATCGACCCTGCGACCACCACTACAACTTTGGATTCAGCTGGACCGTTGGCAGAAAAGATTGAGATTCCCAATTCGTTCAAGGAGACCTGACATGGCCATTCAACTGCAAAAAGGCGGCAACATCAACCTCAGCAAAGAAGCCCCCAACCTGCGCAAAGCCCGCGTGGGTCTGGGCTGGGATCCACGTGTCACCGAAGGCACCGAATTTGACCTTGACGCGATGGCCTTGCTGGTGGGCACCAACAATCGGGCACGCGGCGATGCAGATCTGGTGTTTTACAACAACCTCTCCCACCAGAGCGGTTCTGTGGAGCACACGGGAGACAACCGCAGCGGAGTGGGCGATGGAGACGATGAAAGTCTGGTCATCGAACTGGCCAAAGTGCCCTCCTATGTGGACAAAATCATCATTTCGGTGAGCATCCACGATGCCAGAGAACGCTTCCAGAATTTTGGGCAGGTGCAAAATGCCTTCATTCGGGTGGTCAACGAAGAAACCGATGCAGAAATCGTGAGGTATGACCTCACTGAAGATGCCAGCACCGAAACCCTGATGGTGTTTGGAGAAATCTACCGTTATGGCACCGAATGGAAATTCCGTGCTGTGGGACAAGGGTACCGCGAAGGTCTGGTGGCTTTCTTGAGAAACCACGGTTTCAACGTTTGACGTGACGTTTCAACAGACGTTCCAAAGTTCAGTTTGGACTCTTCCAGTGGCTGACAGGGTCACTGGAAGGGCATTTTGTGGCCTGAACATCAAGCCACAGCAGGAGGAAGCATGTCTGCAAGTTTGATCAAAGAATTTCATTTTGCTTTTCTGGTCAGCGTGATCAGTTTGATTGGAGCCTTCGTCTATGGGTATTTCACCGGAGATCTGGGCACAGCCCTGTCTTTTGTGTTGATTGCCAGCATTCTGGGTGTGATGGAAGTGTCCCTGAGTTTTGACAATGCAGTGGTGAATGCCAGTGTGCTCAAGAACATGAGCCCTGTGTGGCAAAGGCGTTTTCTGACCTGGGGCATTTTGATTGCTGTGTTCGGAATGCGTTTTGTGTTTCCTCTGTTGATTGTGGCCGTGGTGGCCAAGCTCGGGTTTCTGGAGGTTGCTCAACTGGCTTTCTCCGATCCCAACGCATATGCCCGCCACCTCACCGAAGCACATGTGCCCATTTCGGCTTTTGGAGGTGCTTTCTTGATGCTGGTGTTCCTGAAGTACCTGATGGACCCTGACAAAGAAGAACACTGGCTGGGCTTCATTGAACGGCCTCTGGCCAGAATTGGCCGTCTGGACACCATTCAGGTGTTCATCACTGGTGCATTGCTGCTCACCCTTGTGCAAACGGTTGTTCCACCTGAAGAGAAGCTCATCGCTCTGGTGGCGGGTCTGGTGGGCGTTCTGACGTACATCCTGATTGATGCGCTGGGAGGTCTGTTTGATGCCGATGACATTGCTGCGAAGGCTGGACAGGCCGGTTTGTTGTCTTTCATTTACCTGGAAGTGTTGGATGCCAGTTTCTCTCTGGATGGGGTGATTGGTGCGTTTGCCATCACCAAGGAAGTGGTGATCATTGCTGCAGGTCTGTGCATTGGTGCAGTTTTTGTGCGTTCTTTGACCCTGATGCTGGTGAAAGCAGGAACTTTACAGCAATACATCTATCTGGAGCATGGAGCCCACTATGGGATTGGTGCCCTGGCCATCATCATGTTGCTGGGCATGGGCCACATTGAAATTCCAGAATTGGTCACGGGCCTGATTGGGGTGGGTTTCATTGCCCTGAGCATCTGGAGCAGCATGGTGGCCCAACGCAATTCCAGCATGGCTGCAAAAGCCGACTGAAAGGACTGCCATGAGCCTGGATCTCAGCAAGAAAAAAGTGCTTGACCTGAGCAAAAAAGCCGAAACGGTCATTCAGAAACTCAACCTCTCCAAGTTCCGTGCACGGGTGATTTTTGTCGCCGATGTGTCCGGTTCCATGAAATCCCTGTACACCAGAGGGGTGATGCAGAACGTCTACGAACGCATCATGGCGCTGGCCCTGAAGTTCGATGACAATGGCAGTCTGGAGAACATGGTGTTTGATCATGGGGTGCTGGACCTTCCAGAGGCGACCCTTGATGACATTGGTCTGTATGTGGAGAGAAACATCATCAAAAACCCCACCATCAAATGGGGAATGACCAATTATGCTCCACCCCTCAGGAAAATCCGGGACATGGTGGCTGTGCGCCCAAAAGGTTTTTTCGCCATGTTCAGCAAACCCAGACCTGCTTCCAAAGATCCGGTTTACGTGGTTTTTCTGACCGATGGTGAGAATTACGATGAGCCAGAAACCCGGCAAGCCCTGATTGAACTCAGTGCGTTTCCGGTTTTTGTGAAGTTTCTGGGCATTGGCAGCAGCCGTTTTCCCATGCTGGAAAAGCTGGACACCATGGATGGCCGGGTGGTGGACAATGCCAACTTTCAGGCCATCACAGACATTGCTCGCATCAGCGATGAAGAACTGTACCACCGCTTGCTGGTCGAGGTGAGCGATTGGGAGCAAGCTGCAAAAGCTGCACAGGTGCTTTGAAAAAAAGCAGAACCTCTGTTGACCAGAGGTTCTGCTTTTGATGGGTTGATCAAGGCGCAGTGGTGAAGGTCTGTTCCCGGGTCTGGCCGTACTGGAAGTCCAGAATGCTGCCTGCATTGGGATAACCAAACGGATACACCTCGGGTTGAGCGAAAGCGTCCATGTTGGGGAAACCGTCGTAGGCAGCCATGTTCCATTTGTAAGCGGTGTTTTTGGCCAGAGGGGCCGCAAAACTGCTCTGGGTGGTGTAAATGTACTGGTTTGCCCCCCCTGTGGCCTGATAGCGCACGATGTAAAGCGGATTTTTGAAGGTGCCTTTTTCCCATGCAAGGACATTGCCTGCTCCTGTGGCTTTGTCCGCAGGCATGCTCAGGACAGGTGGGGTCAGCAAGGGAAATTTGCGGGTCTCGGCCTCGCTGATGTTGGCCTGATTGAGGATCAACTGGCTGCCAGAGCTGCTCTGGGCACCCACAGCCAGAAAGTATTTCCCTTGCAGTTCCTCGGGGGTGGGAATTGGGTAACTGAAGTTGCTGCTGCTGGAATAATCGGCGGCCAGCACGAAGCCTCCTCTGGGCACCAGAGCAGCCCCCATGGTTTTCCAGAGCACGGTCATGCCGGCCTGAGGCAGCACCTCGCCAGAAAGCACCGATTGCCCAACAGGTTGCAGGTCAATGTTGATGTTGCTTCTGCTGGTGAAGTTGCCCAGAAAAGGGGTGCTCTTGCCAAACCCGTTGTATTTCACAGGAATGCTGGTGGGGCCACTGCTGTTGGCCTGCCATTGCAGGGCAAAAACCATGCCCTGTGCAGTGGTTTCATTGACCTGTGTGGTGTTGACGGTGTAAGCCCCACCCTGTCCCTGAAACAGGGTGGCCGTTCCGAGGTTGTCGTACAGGCTGATGTAAACCGCCTGCGAGATGGCCCCCACAGGATTGGGGAAACCATCTGCGCCAGAGAGGGTGCCTGACACACTGACTTTGGTGGCACTGACCACCCCACTGGCACTCCAGAGTTTCAGGGCCGGATTGGGCGAAGTCAGCCCAGTGAAAGTGTGGGTTTCTCCGTCAAGAAAGGAAACCGTGGCGGTGTAAGGCGCGAGGACCCCCTCGATCCTGAATTGCCCGGAGGTGTTGCTGGTGGTGGTCTTTTCGATGTTGTTGAAGCCACGGATTTTGACGGTGGCACTCTGGATTTTTCCCCCGATGATGTTTTTCAGGGTTCCGCCCACGGTGATCAACGGAGATTTGCTGACATTGACCTTCAAGGTGGCAGAAGCGTTCTGTTCTCCAGAGCTGCCTTTGATGTACACCGTGTAAAGTCCGGTGGGCAGGTTGAGGGGAGCATTCAGGGTGAGCTTGCTCTGGGTGGCATTCACTTTGCTGAAGGTGCTGCCCAATTTGTTGGGGCTGGGCTGCGCGAGTCCCAGAACCACCTCATCTGCAAAGCCATTTTCACGCTGGATGTTGATGGTGACGGCTTTGCTGTCTCCCTGCATGACGGTCACTTCAGACTCGGGGAGTTGCAGGCTGAAGGAGACAGGAGGTGGGGGAGGGGTGGTGTTTCCCCCACCTCCGCCACAGGAGACCAGCAGGGCAAGGCTCAGAAAGAACAGGCTGCGCTTCATCCGACACATCCTTTTTGCATGGGCACGCTGAAGATCACCGCTTTGTTGACCCCATCTGAGGCCTCAAGCAGCAAGAAGAGGTTGCCGTAATCCACCTTGTAACACTTGAATTCGCCTCCTCCACTGATGGTCAGGACATCCGAGGGTCTGAACGTCAGGGTGGGGCTGAATTTGCCGCCCACCAGAGACACCGTCTGGGTCTGGATGTCTTTGATGTAAGGTCCGAGGCCACTCTGGGTGTAAGAGAATTTCCATTTGTAAGTGAGCTGGGCAGAATCAGGGTCCAGAAGGGTGCCTTTGACGGTCATGGAATCGCCGACAGGAGGCAGTTTGGGATAAACCGCAGGCTGGGTGGGATCGGGGTTGGGCAGAACTTCGGGCTGGGCGATCACCACATCGGGAGCCACATTGGCCGGTTTGGGTTTGACGGTCACCTGAATCTCGGTGCTGCCCAGAGCGTTCTGTGAGTCGCGGGCCTCCAGTTTCAGGGTGCGGGTGCCTTCGGTTTTGAAGGTGGCGGTCACATCGCCACAGTTGTTGGCAGGCAACAGGTCGGTTTGGACCGAACTGCTCCACTTGAAACGGGTGCAGTCGAGGGGTTCGTTGGGATCCACCAAGGTGCCTTTCAGCAAAACCGGGGTGTCAATGGCCACGGAAGCCCCATTGGAAGGTTTCAGAATCAGCACCGAAGGCGGATTGTTGACAATCTCAATGCTGCGGGTGGCGCTGCCACTCTGGCCCCCCTTGTCGGTCACGGTGGCGGTCAGGGTCCGAACCCCGAGCGTCCCAAAGCTGCGTGCAGGCAGGCAGTACACCCCGAAATTCGCTCTGGACACGCTGGTGTTCACCAGTTCGCCGTCCAGATTGCTGCTGATGCGCACATTCAAACTGGTGGATTCCAGATCATCCATCTGCAAACACAGGTTGGTGACCGGAATATTCTGGCTGTAAGTCTGACCATCCAGAGGGCTCTTGAAACCGACAGTGGGCTTCTGGTTTTCCGACTTGCCAATTTCGAAAAGAGGCAGGTCAAAAATCTGGGTGTCATAATTGAGGGTTTTGACCAGCAGGTCGGCATGGATGCCCACATAACCCTTCAAACCGGCTTTCAAGGTCCAGACGGGATCTCTGGGGATGGCTGCATCCAGCACCACATTTCCACGCACACGGGCATAAGGTCCCACCAGACCGTACAGCAGGATCTCCCCTTGGATGTTGAGGCCTGCCTCCCCCTGTCCTTTCACGCCAGAGATGTCGGCATATTTGTTGAAAGAGTGGGAGAAATCCGAGATGTTTTTGAAGCCATCGTTGTATTCAAAACCGGCCACAGCACTGACCGATTCGCTGGCCCCAAAAGACATTTTGGCGCTGATGTTGCCTTTCATGTCGGCAGTGATGCGCACGGTGGGCACCAGCACCACAGGCACTGGACCAATGAAGAAGGTGATCGGAGAGAAGGTGTATTTGGCCAACTCGACCTCCTTCTCAAAGTTCACGTTGAGGTCCGCTTCGACCGAAACGCTGGCACTCTGTTTGAATCCGTAAGCCATCCGCACGTAAATGCCTTTGGGGTAAATCGGCACCCCGAGCACTTTTTTCCACTTCAGGTTGTAAGACAGTCCGTTGTCCACCGAAAGGTTGAAGTTGCCTTTCAGACGCACCTGATCGTTGGTGGTGCTGGAGTTGTCATCGGCATCGAACAGCACGGTGTTGATGTCAAAACCAAAACTTTCTGCCTGTGGACCAATCTGTCCGGGCTTGTGTCCTCTGGGGGTGACCCCCTGCCGCAAAGACATGGCCGACAGATCCGAAGGATTGAGGATGCCCTCTTGCTGGAATTGACCTTCAATCAGGGCCTCATCCAGACTGGCAGCTTCGGTTTCCACGGTCACCTGATCTCCAGAAGTGGTGATCTTTTTGACTTTTTGCAGGTAACCATAAGGGGCGTTGGGTCCGGGAGGACTCACCATCAGGTTCCCCACCGCCAATCCAGCCAGATACGGTGTGGACTTGGAGAACACCATTTTCCCTGTGCAGGTGGCAGGCGTGGCATTGGGGGTTTTGATGGGGTCCGGTGAAGTCTGACAGCTTGCCGCATTGGTGAACGTGAAGCTGGACAGGCTCTTTCGGGTGTCTTCGGTGACCACCCGGGTCTGGTCGCTGACTTTTGGGGCGACATCAGGATCCGGGTTGGGCGTGGGACCCGAGCAGGCGGTCACCAGCAGGGCCAGCAGGACAGGAAGGGCAATCAGGTGTTTCAATGGAACCTCCAGAGGTGAAACCAAGCATGCTGTGCAGCCTGTTCAACACAGGTTGCACAGGTTGGAGAAGATCAGAAAGAAGGTGCAAAAGACAAAGGAGACGCAGGCCAATGTCTCCAACCTAAAGGACAACATGTTAAAAATCTGTGACGATCAAGCGTGGGAAGTGTTGCTGAATGTGTGCATGCACAACCCAGAAACCACAGAAATCGGCCTCCAGAGCATCCCTGAAAGCCGATCATAAAGAAAAGGTTCATTTTTTACAACTGAACGTTTGCCCCAGACATGCATTCCTCTGCAACGGCACGGGCCAGAGGATCACGGGTGCTGCGGGCATAACTGACCCCAAGGTGCAAAGACTCCAGCGCCACTTCGCGCGTTTTCTCTTCCAGCACCAGGGTCTGGTAGTGGGCCAGATACAGGTGCGAAAGCAGCACATCGCGGGCATTTTCTGGTGGCAAGGTGCGCAGCAGATTGATGCCCCTCTGGTACTCACGCACGGCTTCCTCGGTGCGGCCTTGCAGGGCAGACTCGCGGGCTTTGCGGAGGATTTTGGCTGCGGTGTAGTACTGGGGTCTCATGAAGACCGCCGAGGGCCGAGAGCCGAGGGCCTCGTAGGGGCGAGGCGTGCAGAGGGATCAGCATGTGATCCCTCTGTTTGCACAAGATGGTGTGCCTCGCCCTTTCCAGAATGAAGAAGGCAGAAGGCTGCAAAGACAGCCTTCGCTTCAGCAGATTTGCCGTTCAGATGGTCCATGGTCAAAACCTCGGGCCTGTATTAGCCTCTGCGGGGAGCTCGGGGTTTGATTTTGCCCTCAAGCTCGGGGCGGATCAGGTCGAGTTTGCCGCGGTCGTCCACACCTGCGATTTTCACGCGGATTTTGTCGCCGACTGCAAGCACGTCTTCGACCTTCTCGATGCGCTGTTCGCTGATCTGGGAGATGTGCAGCATGCCGTCTTGACCTTGGAACAGGTTCACGAAAGCACCGAAAGGAGCGATCTTGACCACGGTGCCTTCAAACTCGTCGCCGACTTTGGCTTCGTAAGTCTGGGCCTGAACGCGCTTCAAGACAGCCTCTGCGGCAGCAGCATCTGCGGAGAAAATGCGGATGGTGCCGTCTTCTTCGATGGTGACCTGCGCACCCATGGCTTCGAGCTCCCGCACGTTTTTCCCACCGGGGCCAATGATGACGCCGATTTTCTCGGGGTTGATCTTGGTGGTGAGAATTCTGGGGGAGTATTTGGACAGCTCGGGGCGGGTTTCTGGCATGGCTTCAGCCATCTTGCCCAGAATGTGCAGGCGGCCCTCTTTGGCCTGTGCCAGAGCTTCACGCATCACAGCAGGGGTGATCCCGCTGATTTTGATGTCCATTTGCAGGGCGGTCACACCTTCGGCGGTTCCGCACACTTTGAAGTCCATGTCGCCCAGAGCGTCTTCAGAGCCCAGAATGTCGGTCAGAACGCGGTATTTGTCGCCTTCCATGACCAGACCCATTGCCACGCCAGCCACAGGGGCCTTGATGGGCACACCAGCGTCCATCAGGCTCAGGCATCCGGCGCACACGGTGGCCATCGAAGAAGAACCGTTGCTCTCCAGCACATCGCCAACCACGCGAATCACGTAAGGGAAAGCATCAAACTCTGGCAGAATGGCGCGGATGGCCCGTTTGGCAAGGTTGCCGTGGCCGATCTCGCGGCGGGACTGTCCGCCCATGCGCTTCACTTCTCCGGTGGAGTAAGGGGGGAAGTTGTAGTGCAGCAGGAACTTGTCGCCGGTTTCGGTCCCGAGGTCATCAATCAGGATTTCATCCCGTCCGGTTCCGAGGGTGGTGGTGCCCAGCACCTGTGTTTCGCCACGGGTGAAAATGGCACTGCCGTGGGCTCGGGGCAGGGGGGTGGCCTCGATCCAGATGGGGCGCACCTGACGGCTGTTCCGTCTGTCCACGCGCAGGTCATCTTCGATGATCATGCGGCGGAGTTCTTCTTTCTGGGCCTTGCCGAAAGCGGTTTGCAGCAGGGCAATTTGCGCAGCTGCACCTTCGGCCTCTGGGTCGGGCACGCGTTCAGAGATCAGTTTGCTTTGCAGTTCGTCCAGAGCATGACCACGGGCTTTTTTGCCTTCGGTGAGCAGCACATCTTTCAGGCCAGCAGCAAGGGCAGCTTGCTTGAACTCGGGGTAGATTTCTGCAAGGGCATCGACGGGAGGATTCCACTCGAATTTTTCTTTGCCCACCTCTGCCTTGATCTGTTCGATCAGGTCGATCAGGGGCTGCATTTCTTTGTGGGCGAACTCGATGGCCGAAACCAGCAGTTCTTCGTCCACGGTCTGGGCACCGGCTTCCACCATCATCACGGCGTCTCTGGTGCCTGCAACCACCAGATCGATTTTGCTGTTTTGCAGTTCGCTGGTGGTGGGGTTGATCACGAATTGACCGTCAATGTGACCCACGCGCACGCATCCGGTGGGTCCAGCCCAAGGAATGTCACTGATGGAAAGTGCAGCAGAAGCGCCCACCGCACCCAGCACATCGGGCAGGTTTTCCTGATCGGCGCTGACCACGGTGATGATCACCTGGGTTTCCTGACGGAAGCCTTTGGGGAACAGGGGACGGATCTGGCGGTCGGTGATGCGGGCACTCAGGATGGCCTTTTCACCGGGACGGCCTTCACGCCTCTGGAAGGAACCGGGAATGCGGCCCACCGAGTAGTGACGCTCTTCAAATTCCACGGTCAGAGGCAAGAAATCCAGAGTTGAAGGTCTGGTGGATCCTTGGGCCGTGACCAACAGCATGGTGTCACCGTATCGTACGGTGACAGAACCGCTCACGAGCTTCGCCAGTTTACCGGTTTCGATCACCAGTTCGCGAGAGCCCAACATCGTTTTGTATGTTTTTCCTGTCATTGCCCCTTAGTCTACACCATGGGTTGGAGGGGGATTCTGTAGGTTTGGGATGCCGAGAGCCGAGAGCCAAGGGCCGAGGGCAAAAAAAGCTTTTGCTCAAGCATTCAGGGCGTAGCACGCTTCTCGTGGAGAACAGTGCACCACAACTTGGTGAACTGCCCACTGTGCCCCTACAGATTCCCTTGCCCCTTTTTCTATGTACAGCACCATGCTCTCAGCTCTCGGCTCTCGGCTACAGGGCAAGGCATGCCTTGACTCTACAACGCTCTCTGCCCTCGTCCATTCAAACCAAAACCCCTCCTTTTCAGGAGGGGCCAGAGTGAAAAACAAACTCAGTTGCCGGTCTTGGCGTCTTCTTCGTTGAAGAAGAAGATCACGCTGAGCACCACGCGGTCTTCGCTGAGGGAGGCAATCTGGTGCTCCACATTCACGATTTTGCGGGCTTTGCCGCTTTGTTGGCCGATCTGGGCGAACTGGTTGATGGTGCCTTGAAAGGCTTTGGAAACGTCGGCGGCAGGGCAGATGACGGTGAATTGTTGGAAGTTGGTGAATTGAGCCATGCGACCAATTTACACGATCCGGCTTTGTTTTGTGCAAGGCAGCTTCAACAAATGATCGGGTGAAAGACAATTGGAAAACAAAAGAAAACCCCTGACTTTTCAGTCAGGGGAAATTTTGGTTGCGGGGACAGGATTTGAACCTGCGACCTCCGGGTTATGAGCCCGACGAGCTACCAGACTGCTCTACCCCGCGTTGCCTCGCTCACTTGGAGCGAAGAGAATAATAGCATGGTATTTGGACTCCGTCAAGCCCCAACCTTTTGAAGTCTGGGCCGTTTGATCCCGAGGTCGGTTTTCGCCAAATTTTTCATCTCCAGTAAAGCTTTTTTCAGGCTGTTGGGTTTGCGGCTTCGGATGCTGTCCACCCGAGTGACTTTGACGGGGGTGAATCCACAGAATTCCAGAGTGGTCTGTTTCATCAGGCGGATGGCAGGATCAAAGTGCACATAGCGCAGCCACCATGCCGGGCTGTCTGAGGTCACGATCAGTCGTGCAGTGCGTCCGGCCAGCAGTTTGTCCCACATGGGAGAGTTCTCGCGGTATTTGAAGGCAAAGCCGGGCAGCAGGGTGCGGTCCAGAAAGCCTTTTAAGATGGCGGGTGGTGCACCCCACCATGTGGGGAAGACCACCACCAGATGGTCGCACCACTGCAAGAGCCTCTGGGCTTCTTGCAGGTCTTTTTCCAGTTCCTGTCTTTTCTGGTATCCCGAGCGCAAGCTGGGATCAAAGTCCAGTTCCCCAAGTTTCAGCAGTTGCACGTTGTGACCTGCGGCTTTTGCACCTTCTATATAGTGTTCGGCCAGAGCGGCACAGTAACTCTGGCTGTTGGGGTGTCCGAGAATGACCAGGGTGTTCATGGGTGACCTCCAATGGGGAGCACATCCACAGGCAGTTGTGGATGCCGAAAGTGCTGGATTGGAATGGGAAAAGATGTGCCACACGGACACATGCAATGTTTACACTGTCAAGATATCTTGAAAACTTTACAATGTCAAGATTGAGGCTCAGGCGTTAAAGCCTTGATGTGTCAACCCAGTGTGGCTTCACAAATGAGCAGGGTGAATCTCAGGCATCTTGTGGGGCGGTTTTCTCGCTGTGAACTGACAACTGTGGGTTACCACGTCCCAGACCCTCTGGCTTACTGCACCGCTGATTCCAGCATTCGGATGGTCTTCGTTTTGGGGTTCACCTCAAGCTGTACCCCAAATGGCAGCACAAACTGAGGGCTGGTGTGCCCAAAATCCATGTTGACCACCACAGGCAAATCTTCACGGCCATATTCCCAGAGCACCTTCTTGATCCATTCGTACAGCTCTGGAATGGCCTCTTCTGGATAACGGTGAGGACGGGCAAAAAGCAAAGCTCTGGCTTTCTGCAAGATGCCCTGAGCCTCAAAATTCCTCAGCCAGTACCCCACCTGGGCCGGAGGAGGGGCATCCTCGCTGGTTTCCAGACAGAGCACTGCCCCATCCCACAAAGCCTTTGCGGGCCATCCAGAGGTGCCATTCAGCATGTCCAGCACCTCAATGCACCCTCCGATGGTGTGGCCTGAAACCGTCTCCTCGCCCTGCAACCAGAGCCAGTCCTCAGAAGGAAAAAACGCCCGTTTTTGCTCTTGCAAAGCAGGATCCTGCCAGTTGATCCGCTGTCCAGTCCACTCTGGAGAGGCTTCCAGATCAACCGCCAGACCCTCCATCAGAACCCTTTGCAAAGAACGCAGCACAAAAGGATGCAAACCGCCATTTTCGGCCAGATCGGTCAGCATGGCCGGACCATGAAAAGACACCACACCTGCATTTAAAAACTGCATCAGGGTCACCGTGCTGTCCGAAAACCCCATGAAGATTTTGGGATGCTTGCGGATCAACCCAAGGTCCAGCAAGGGCAGCAGGCGCACCGAATCGTCACCCCCAATGTTGCTGATGATGCCATCAATGTCCGGGTTTTCCAGCGCCCAGTGCAAGTCGTCTGCTCTGGCCTGAGGGTTGCGGTACAGGTATTCGCTGCCCCTGAAACTGTTTGGGGCTTCCAGAAAAGACCAGCCAAAGCTCTGGCCAAGCTGCCGTTTGGCTGCTTCATAACGGTGCTGGACCTCTGAAACAAAACCAGAAGACAGAGAAACCGTGGCGATTTTGGAATGGGGTGTCAATCTTTGCGGTTTGATGAACATGCATCAAGGGTACCAAAAGTCGGGATTTCATCTGTCCGACAAACAAAAATTCTTCTCTGGATATTCAAATGGGAACTCTGGTATTGAGAACAAGGTCACTACAGCAGACGGCGTGTTTTGTGGTGGATGCAAACAAAAAACCCCCAGAAGCAGGTTTGCTGTCTGGGAGCAGTTTGGTGCCGAGGACGGGACTTGAACCCGTACACCCTTTCGGATGGCAGATTTTAAGTCTGCTGCGTCTACCGATTCCGCCACCCCGGCTTGGATGGGTTTGTGCGTTTGTCATTATAGAACAAAACCCCGAGGGGTCAACCTCCCTGCAAGCCACAGGGTTTCAGCGGCGCAAGTGCTCAAACAACTGCTGAAAAGCCTCTCTGGCAGGGGTGGGTTGAAAGCCAAATTCCTGCTGCATTTTGCGCCCATCCACAATGAAGGGGGTGTTGAATTGGTACGCAAGGTCCAGAGGGGTGGGATGGTTTTGCTGGAGTTGGCTGCTGAGCCAGAGTTTCACGGAAGGCACCTGTTGAGGGTGCACCTCCCTTTCTAGAATCTCGGAAAGCACCTCTGCCAGACCTGTGGCGGTCACGGTCAGGTTGGCTGGAACGTGCCAGACCTCTCCCAGAGCGCGTGGTTGCTGACCCAGCAGGATCAGGGCTCTGGCGAAATCCTGCACACGGGTCAGGCTGTGGGGTTTCTGCAAATCACCGGGCCACAAAAGGGTCCCCTGACGCATCACCTGCTGGAAGAATTTCACGCTGGTCCACGAAGAATGCACCTGTGGTCCAAACAGGGTGGAGGCCCGAGCAATGGTCACTTTCACGCGCCCTTCGTGGTGTGCGGTCAGGAGGCTCTGGGCCAACTGGGAACGCAGGCGACCTCTGGGATGTTCATTGCTGTGCGGATGGGTTTCTTCCAGAGGGGCTCTGGGCACCCCGTACATCAGCAGGTTGTCTGCATAAACCAGCGTGGCTTTCGAGCCTTGCATGGCGTCCAGCACCTGACGGTTGAGCACAGGATAATCCATGGCCCAGCGGTTGTAACTCGGGGCTGCACAGTGAAAGACGGTCTTGACCCCTTCTAGCTGTTTTTTCAGATCTGCTGGTTGGTAAAGCAGGTACTGCACACCGGGGATGGTCACCTCTGGCATGGTCAGGGAGATGGCCCGAACCCGCACGTTGCGGGCAACCAGTTCACGGATCACGGCCTGACCCACTGCCCCTCCTGCCCCCAGAACCACCTGCATGCTCATCTGTTCTCTACCATAACATCCATTTGTGAATGTCTTTCACGAGTCGTCAGGGATGTGCAACAGCGGCACAGCCCATCCTCTGTCCAGAGCTTTCCAGAGGCTTCTTTCTTGTAAAATGCTGACAATGTCAAGATCTCGGCCTTACCACCACGGACAGCTGAAAGACAGCCTGATTCAGGCCCTGCTGACCCTCGCACAGGACACCCCTCTGGCCCAGATCAGCCTCAGGGAAGTGGCCAAAAAGGCTGGGGTCAGCCACGCTGCACCCTACCACCACTTTGAAAGCAAAGAGGCCATGATCGAAGCCGCCACCATTGCCTGTCTGGAAAACCTGACCTTGCATCTTGAACGGGCCATCGGCAGCCTGCCTGAACAGGCTTCTCCGCTGGACAGAATCAAAACCCTTGGCAAAGCCTACATCCAGTACGCTCTGGCGCACTCCACCGAATACCAGTTCATCAACCGCACCGATGTGTGCAACTTCCAGAGCATGAGCAATAGCATCCGTCTGGTGGGCGACCGGGCCATTCACCTGCTCTCCCAACTGGTGCAGGAAGCCCAGCACACTGGAACGTTCCGCAAGGATGACCCGGCCATACAGGCCCTCACCCTCTGGAGCACCGTGCAAGGACTGGCCAACCTGCTGCTGCAAGGCTTTGTACCCCCAGAGCAGACCGAACACACCATTGATCAGGTGATGGAGGTGGGACTTGGACGTTTTGCCTCCACCGACCCCTGAAGTTGAGGCCACCTGCTGCCCTTCCAGATTTTCTCAATGGTTTTGATGCTCAGCTGAAATTGCCCGGCCACCTCTCGGGCGGAACAGAGACCTTTTAGGGAGAGGATGTCTCGGGCCTGGGCTTCGGTGAGCTTTGGGGCACGGATGGGTTGTTCTTTGAACATGTGAAGAATTTTGTCAATGCGTTCTCTGCGTCGCTTGCCCATATGCGGGTAAACCAATTCCATGACCTTCAACGCCCGGCTTCCTTTGATGTCCAGCTTGTAAGTGCGTTTCCATTTGTTGGGGTTCAAATCCTTGAGGTGCAGATACTGCAAACCCAACATGCTGGCCACTTTCTGCACCACATCTTCATCGGTCATGTGAATGCAGACTCTGGGCTGACGGGGCGCACTTGGAGGAGGACGCAAAAAACTTCCCTCTCCCTCCAGCAGACCTGCCAACCATGCAATTTCCAATTCAGTCAAATCGAAATCTCTGGGCATTCTTCTGTTTTAAACCACAGCAGCGAGCAAAAAAATACCCGAGATCCCTGATGGGAACCTCGGGCTTTTCTGGTGGAGACGGGGAGAATCGAACTCCCGTGTAAGGCACCGTCCAGCGAGCATCTACGTGTGTAGCTCAGGCATTTGAATCTCGCGCTATGCCTGCCCCTGAACAGGCCGCTTTCGCGCCATCCTCAACTTGTTTTCACCGCAGGCCGTAGAGGAATGAACCTGGGCTAGCTGACTTTGATGTCAGTTTCTACGACGCCATCAGCTGGGCTTCGAAGTCACTGTCGCTGTCAATTAAGCAGCGAGGGTAAGGGTGCGAGGAGCACCCAGGGAAATATTTTTGCCAGTTAAATGGCTTGCCGCTTTTTAACGAGGCCAACGGCACCTCGACACGCAACTCTACCTTCAGCGTACCCTATCGAAACCATGTACGTCCCCAGTAGGCACCATCATGTTACACCACATGCATGAGTAAGGGATAAGCACCCTGTTTTAGGCCAAATGCACAAGGGAAAACTCTATTGTCCCACCCGAGCTTTTTCGGCATCCTGAAAAGGTGAGTGAAACGCTGTCTTTGCTTTCCCTGAAGTTCACCCCGCAAGTGGGCAATGTTCGGGTGCGTCGCTTGATCGAGCACTTCGGTTCTGCCCGAGAGGTTTTGAAGGCTTCCCTGTCAGACTTGAAGGGGGTGGAGGGTCTGGATGCACGGGCTTTGCAACATCTGGGTGCTTCGGAGGCTGCCAACCGTGCGGCTCTGGAGGTGGACCGGGCCAGAAAGGTGGGGGTGCGCTTACTCGGCCTCACCGATCCCGAGTACCCTGCAGCTTTGCGTGCTTTGACCGATCCGCCGGCCATGCTGTGGGTGAGGGGAGATTTGCCTGTGCTGGACACGGTGCCCAGAGCCATTGGCATTGTCGGAACGCGCAAGTGCAGTGCCTGGGCGGTGCAACTCACCCGGACCCTCAGTCGGGACCTGACCCTTGCCGGGGTGATGGTGGTTTCGGGGTTGGCTCGGGGAATTGACACGGTGGCCCATCAGGCGTGCATCGAGGCTGGAGGTGTCACCGTTGCTGCTCTGGGAAGCGGTGTGGACAACATTTACCCACCAGAGAACCGCAAGCTGGCACCGCACATGGTGCTGATTTCCGAGCATCCACTGGGCACCCGTCCGATGGCCCACCATTTTCCAGAGCGCAACCGCCTGATTGCGGCCCTCAGCGCGGGCAGTGTGGTGGTGGAAGGGGAAGTCACCAGTGGGTCCATGATCACCGCACACGCTGCTCTGGAGTGTGGCAGAACGGTTTTTGCAGTGCCTGGTCGGTCAGGGGACCCTCTGGCTTCTGGACCGCACAAGTTGCTCCGTGAGGGTGCCGTATTGACCGAATCGGCAGAGGACATCCTGCTGGAGTTGGGATGGAGGACCCCTCCCAGAGCACAACTGGACTTGCCAGAGGAACAGGCCCAGATTTACGCCACGCTGGACGGTCCCAGAACCTTGGACGATGTGGTGGTTCTGACCGGGATGGATGTTGGAACCGCACAGGTCAACCTGATGATGCTTGCCCTCTCTGGCGTGGTGATGGAACTTTCAGGAGGACGCTATGCCCGGACCTGAAACGTTCTTCTGCACAAATCTCCTGCGTTGAAGGTGGGCTTTTTGCATCATGTTTCCATGAATGGATTCAGGATTCGAAATGCCCAACCAGAGGATGCACAACAGATTTCTGACACATGTGTGGCTGCTTATCAGGAATACCAGAGGTTTGTTGGACAGGCAGGCTGGGAGACCATGCGCTCTGGCCTGCAAAACGTCTGGGCCAACAATCCCACTGCACAATGGGCTGTTCTTGAGGATGAGGCAGGCATTCAAGCCTGTGTGGCCTACTTTTCACCCCACATCACCCCACACAAGTATTTTCCTGAAGACTGGGCTTACCTGCGTTTTCTGGCGGTTCACCCTCGGGCCAGAGGGAAAGGTTACGCCCGCCCACTCATGGAATGGTGCATCCAGCAAGCGGAAAAAGACGGAGCAAAGGCTCTGGGTTTGCACACCAGTCAGCAGGCCGGATACGGCTACCAGCTTTACGAGCGCATGGGTTGGGTGCAGGATCAGGATTTGCCAGCATTTCAGGGGCTGGAGTATGTGCGGTATGTGCGGAAAGCCGAGGGCTGAGGGCTAGAGAAGGCAGAAGGCAGAAGGCAGAAGGCAGAAGGCAGATGTAGGGGCGAGGCGTGCCTCGCCCTGAATGCTTTGGCAAACGCATCTTTTGGGCGAGGCACGCCGTCTTGGACAAAACGCGAATCCGTGTATTGGATGCTCTGCCTGCTCGCCCCTACAATTCCCCTTGACCCTTTTCTAGAGTCACAGCAACATGCTCTCGGCTCTCGGCTCTCGGCTCTCGGCTCTCGGCCATTCCTGCCCACCAACCTCCAACCAACCTGCTCCATTTACCCTGAAGAAACCCAACAACATGTTTCACTTCAGCCTTTGCAAGAACGCTGAACTGGTGATCTTTCAGGTTTGATGGCCCAGAGAAAGAACCCTCTCTGGGAGCGCGCAGGAGGACCTTATGACCGCAGCCAAACCCGTTTCCAACCCCCGTCCTGGAGCCGAAGGCAGCCCCATTGAAGTGAAAGCCCGTTATGGCAACTTCATTGGTGGAGACTGGCATGATCCTGTGGAAGGCCAGTACTTTGAGAACATCACACCTGTGACCGGCAGGGCTTTCACCCAGATTGCCCGTTCCACTGCTCCAGACATTGAAAAAGCCCTTGATGCTGCACACAAAGCCGCAGACAAATGGGGTCAGACCAGCACCACCGAGCGCTCCCGCATTTTGCTGAAAATTGCGGACCGTCTGGAAGAGAACCTCTCCAGCCTTGCCATGATCGAGTCGTGGGAAAACGGCAAACCCCTGCGTGAAACCACCTTTGCCGATCTTCCTCTGGCAATTGACCACTTCCGGTATTTCGCTGGCGTGATCCGGGCTCAGGAAGGCTCGATTGGTGAAGTGGACCACGACACCATGGCTTACCACTTCCATGAGCCTCTGGGTGTGGTGGGGCAGATCATCCCCTGGAATTTCCCAATCCTGATGGCTGCATGGAAACTGGCCCCTGCCCTTGCTGCGGGCAACTGCGTGGTGCTGAAACCTGCCGAGCAAACCCCCTGGAGCATCCTGAAGGTGATGGAGCTCATTCAGGACCTGCTGCCCCCCGGCGTCCTGAATGTGGTGAACGGTTTCGGCATTGAGGCCGGCAAACCTCTGGCCACCAGTTCCAGAATCGCCAAGGTGGCCTTTACAGGTGAAACCACCACCGGACGCCTGATCATGCAGTATGCCAGCCAGAACATCATTCCAGTGACGCTGGAACTGGGGGGAAAGAGCCCCAACATTTTCTTCCCCGATGTGATGGCCCAGGACGATGACTTCCTGGATAAAGCCGTAGAGGGCTTCGTGATGTTTGCCCTCAATCAGGGTGAGGTGTGCACCTGCCCGAGTCGCGCCCTGATCCACGAGTCCATTTACGACGCGTTCATGGACCGGGTGGTGAAGCGCACCGAGCAGATCATTCAGGGGGATCCCCTCCACATGGACACCATGATTGGTGCGCAGGCCTCCAACGACCAGCTTGAAAAGATCCTCTCCTATCTGGACATTGGCCGTCAGGAAGGGGCAACCGTGCGCACCGGAGGAAGCCGCAACCTGCTGGACGGCGACCTCAAAGACGGTTACTACGTGAAACCCACCATCTTTGAAGGCAACAACCGCATGCGGATTTTTCAGGAAGAGATTTTCGGACCTGTGGTGGCGGTCACCTCCTTCAAGGACACCGAAGAAGCCCTCTCCCTTGCCAACGACACCCTGTACGGTCTGGGGGCGGGGGTCTGGACCCGAGACATGAACACCGCTTACCGGATGGGCCGCGCCATCAAAGCAGGTCGCGTCTGGACCAACTGCTACCACGCTTACCCGGCCCACGCTGCTTTCGGCGGATACAAGCAGTCCGGCATTGGCCGCGAAACCCACAAGATGATGCTGAACCACTACCAGCAAACCAAAAACCTGCTGGTGAGCTACAGCACCAAACCTCTGGGCTTCTTTTAAACCCCCACCTCGCTTCGCTTTCCTCCCCCTCTGGGGGAGGATCTGTCATAGACAGCGGAGGGGGTATAGGAGGGGAGACATTCAGAAAAGAGGTGATTCATGAACCGCGTAGACATCACACCCGAGGCCCGCTCTTTGCTGGACAGCCTTGAGCAGAAACACGGCCCTTTGATGTTCCACCAGAGCGGTGGTTGTTGTGATGGAAGTGCCCCAATGTGTTATCCCAGAGGCGAATTTCAAACCGGAGACAGCGATGTTTTGCTGGGCCACCTTGCAGAAACGCCTTTCTACATGAGCAAAAGCCAGTTTGAGTACTGGCAGCACACCCACCTGACCGTGGATGTGGTGAAGGGGAGGGGCAGTGGGTTCAGTCTGGAAGCCCCTCTGGGTGTGCGTTTCCTGATCCGCTCCAGACTTTTCACCGAAGAGGAGTACACTGAAATCCATACCCCAACCGATCCACACTGAATGTTTTTCAATCCCGGCTGTTTTTTCGAGGAGATGCTGTGAACGAACTGGGCATGAGCCGTCAAAAGTTGGAAGCGGCATGGCAGCAATACCAGCAGGGGATGCTGCCTGAAACCCGTGTGGAGGTGCTGCACTCGTGGGAGCGCTCCAGAGGTCTGGTGCAGGCCGATCAGGCCAAACCCAAAGTGGTGGACATGAACCTCGCTTACCGCTGGTGGCTGGAAAGCGAGCTTTCGATGGCCTGCGAACCCATTTTGCCCAACCTCTCCGATCTGGCCAAACAGGGGGATTTTGTGGCCGCCATCAGCAATGAAGAGGGGGTGCTGCTCTGGAGTGCGGCAAGCCCCCGGATGGCCCGCATTTCTGAGAATGTGGGTTTTGTGCCGGGCGGGCACTGGGGAGAAAAGCATGTTGGGACCAATGCTCTGGCCCTCGCCATGCACACCCGCAAGCCTCAAGCGGTGTTCTCTGCCGAGCATTTTGTGCAGGCCGTTCACGACTGGGTGTGCTACTCGGCTCCAGTGATCCATCCGGGCACCGGGCGGGTGCTCGGGGTGGTGGACCTCAGCAGCACCTGGGAAAACGCCAACCCTCTGGCCCTGACCATCGTGCAGACCCTCGCGAGTTCGGTGAACCGGGTGCTGGCCGTGACCCACCAGCGCATGGTCCCCGAGCAGTTCCTGTCCATCAATGTGTGCGGAGGGGTGCATGTTCGGTTCAACCAGCAGGTTCTCAAACCCACCCTCAGGCAAACCGAAATCCTTTTGATTCTGGCCCTGCGCCCAGAGGGCATGTCCTTTGAGGAACTGTATGCTGCCCTGTACCCACAAGACGAAGTCAGTCCCTCCACCCTGAAAGTGGAACTCAGTCGCCTCAGGCAAGCCCTGAACGGTGGAATCAGCCTCAAGCACTACCGCCTGACCGTTCCGGTTTACACCGATGTGCAAGCGGTCCGCGACCTGATCCGGGGTGGCATGATCCAGCAAGCTCTGGGGCTTTACAAAGGCATGCTGCTTCCTCGCTCAGACAGCCCTTTTCTGGACACCCAGAGGGAAATTCTGCACTCCGAAATCACCGAAGCCCTGCTCAAACTCGGGGATCAGGAACTCATCTGGCAGTTTGTGCATGCTTTTCCAGACGATTATTTGCTGACGCAGTTGGTGAAACCGGGGTGATTTTTTGGCCGAGGGCCCAGAGCCGAGGGCAAAAGAAAGCTTTGGCTCAAGCGTGGAGGGCAAGGCATGCCTTCTTTTGCAAAACGAGGGATCAAAACGTGATCCCTCTGCCCACTCGACCCTACAGACATTCCCCTTGACCATTTTTGCTGTGTAACACATGATGCTCTCGGCTCTCGGCTCTCGGCTCTCGGCTCTCGGCTCTCGGCTCTCGGCTCTCGGCTCTCGGCAATAGGGCAAGGCGAAGCCCTTTCCCCAGATTGTGCTCCGTCCTGCACACCCTCCTGAAACCCGTCCTATACTGAATCATGCCGATCAGCATGTGGTTTGCCGGGGGATTTTTCCTTGTGAATTTTCTGCTGGGGTTGGGTTTGCAACTGAAGGTGTTCAAGCTCAGGTATCGGTGGTTGCATCACCTGTTGTATGGGCTGGTTTTTCTGTCTGCTTTCTGGGCATGGTGGGAAATCCGGCATCTTTTTTTGTTTGTGGCCTGCATTCTGTGGGGGTTCATGCCGCGCATGCGCCCGAGACATGCAGGTCATGTGGTCCTTCCCCTGATGGTGGGCGGACTGTATCTGGCGTATCTGGTTCGGGGTTGAATTCTTTTTTTGGGGAGACTGCATGACACAGGTGTTGAAAGAACTCGGGCTCATCGAAGGCATTCTTGGACGCAAAACCACCAACGGCCCTTTCAAACCGGACCCGGTGAAAAAAGAACACCAGCACATGCTGATGAAACTGGCCTGTGCCGCTCCCAGCCACTTCAATTCGCAACCGTGGCGGTTCGTCTTGATCGAGAAGCGGGAAACCATCGAACGCATTGCCTCCATTTCTGGAGACAGCATGCAAAAGCTGATTGACCGTGGCATTTTCTTTGAGCGATACCGTCGGTATTTCCGCTTCTCACAAAAGGAAATGGACGAGAGGCGAGATGGGATTTTCATTGACCACCTGCCTGCCCCTTTGAAGCCTTTCACCCGCCAGATTTTCAGTGACACCGGGCTTTCCCTGATGCGCAGCCTCGGGGTGCCCAAAAAGCTGGGAGAGGACAACCGCAAACTGGTGGCCGGCAGTCCCCTCCTGATGGCCGTGATGCTCGACAAGACCGAGTACATTCCGGAAGCCCTGAGTGGCTTTTATTCGGTGTTCGGGATGGGTGCAGCCATGGAGAACATCTGGCTTGGCATTCAGGAGTTCAAGATGGGCATCCAGTTTGTGTCCACGCCCATGGAAATTCCCGAAGCGTGGCAGGAGATACAGCAGGTTCTCAAGGTTCCTGACACCCTTGAACTCATGGCCGTGTACAGGCTCGGGTATCTTCCAGACGATCCCAGACGGCCCAGCATTGACTGGAACAGCCGGGAACGCAAGCGTCTGTCCCAATTTGTGTACCGCGAGACTTGCCTCACGCCAGAGGAGGACGATTGAACCGCCCCATTGTTCGCAGCATTGCCACCGCAAATCCGCCCCATGTGGTACATCAAGACGATGTGGAAAAGTTTGCAGCACAGCTTTTCCCCAAATACGCCCTTTCCAGACGCCACATGGCCATTTTCAAAAACGCTTTGATTGACACCCGGCATGTGGCCAAGCCCATCGAATGGTTCGCGGAGCACCACAGTTTTCCAGAGAAAAACGAGGCAGGCAAAGCCACCGCTCTGGACCTCAGTGTGCAGGTGGCACAGGAGGCCATGCATCAGGCAGGTCTTGAGCCTCACCAGATTGATGCTTTGATCTTCGTGAACACCACGGTCATGTCCACGCCCAGTCTGGATGCCCGCATCATCCAGAGGCTGGGTTTGCCCCTGACCACCCAGCGCATCCCAATGTGGGGTCTCGGGTGTGCAGGTGGAGCTGCGGGTCTGGCCCGTGCTGCAGATCTGGTGCGCAGTGGCAAGAAAAACGTGCTTCTGATCGCGGTGGAGGTGTGCTCCATGACCTTCATCAAGGAGGACCATTCCACCAGCAATTTTGTGGGTGCGGCCCTGTTTGCAGATGGTGCAGCAGGCCTGATTGTTTCAGACGCTGGAGAGGGCATCGAAATTCTGGGGGGCCACAGTTCCCTGATTCCCGACAGTGAAGACGTGATGGGCTGGGACCTCCTCGGAGAAGGGTTGAAGGTGCGTTTTTCCAGAGACATCCCCACCGTCATGCGTGATGTGATGCCGGAAAGCATCCAGAACGCCTGTGAAGCTTACGGTTTACAGAAAACCGACCTCAAGCACCATGTGCTCCATCCCGGAGGGGTCAAGGTGGTTCAGGCCTACAGTGACATCACTGGAGTCTGTCTGAAACAGCTTGATTCCACATTCTGGGTGCTCCAACACCACGGCAACATGAGCAGTCCATCGGTGCTCTTTGTGCTGAAAAAATTTCTGGAATCCTCCAGAGAACCCGGTGTGGGCCTGCTGACCGCCATGGGTCCGGGCTTCTGTGCTGAACATGTGCTCTTCAGAATTTCCTAAATCCTGCACACTGGAGAAACCATGCCTGCAATTGTTTTGTTGATGGTGGTGGCCATACAGCGCCTTTTTGAACTCCGAATTGCCAAACGCAACGAAGCGTGGGCCCGCTCGCAAGGGGCAAAAGAATACGGTCAAGACCATTACTGGATGTTCTTTGTGCTGCATCCCCTCTGGATGCTGTCTTTCACGCTGGAAGGGTATTTCCGGGATGCGCCTGTCCAGTGGTGGGCGGTCGGGGTGTACCTGATTTTGCAACTCCTCAGGTATCAGGTGATTTCCACCCTCGGGCCGTACTGGAACACCCGGATCCTGATTGTGCCCGGTGGTCAGCGGATTTCCAAGGGCCTGTACCGCTTCCTGAAGCACCCGAATTACGTGGTGGTGGCGCTGGAAATCTTCATTACCCCTCTGATTGTGGGTGCGTGGATGACGGCTCTGGTGTTCACGGTGCTGAACGCTCTGGTGATGCTGGTCCGGATTCCGGCAGAAGAGAGGGCGCTCAGGGCTTATCTGGCAGAAGGCAGAAAGCAGGAGACCGCCGAGGGCCAAGGGCCGAGGGCCGAGGGCTAAAAACAGCTTTGGCTGAAGCGTTATGAGTGACAGGTCCCCTTGACCAGTTCTGACAGCCACTGCATCATGCTCTCGGCTCTCGGCTCTCGGCTCTCGGCTCTCGGCTCTCGGCTCTTATGTCTTGTGGATCAGGTAAGTTGGATCTACGTCAAGCCAGAGTCCAGACCCTCTTTCCGCTCTTGCACGTCCCAGTGAGAAGCCGAGATTCTTCGGGCTGGACTCTGACGGCTGACCAGAGGCCGAACAGTATCCTCAAGCGTCAAAAGCTTGCACCATAAGACTGCGCCCCGGGAAGCCCGCTTGACCCTTCTACTGTAACAGGAGGACAGCATGAACTGCATCGGGGTGGACATCGGCAGTCAAGAACATGTGGCGTACTTCCCAGACAGGCAAGAG
>NZ_JQKG01000043.1 GCF_000745915.1 Deinococcus misasensis DSM 22328 | reverse complement strand
GGTTGGGAAGATGTATCCCTGAGGAAAAAGGCAACCTGTAAGGGTTGCCTTTTTGCAGAAGGCAGAGGGCAGAAGGCCAAAAAGGCTTTGGCTGAAGCAATGAAGGGCGCAGCACGCTTCTTGTACAAAACAGGAGACCGCGTCTTGGTCTCCTTGTCCGCTGCGCCCCTACAGATCCCCTTGACCATTTTTTCTTTGTGACCCACGATGCTCTCGGCTCTCGGCTCTCGGCTCTCGGCTCTCGGCTCTCGGCTCTCGGCTCTCGGCTCTCGGCTCTCGGCATCGGGCAAGGCACATGTGGCCCCCATAATGCCCTCGGCAACAAAGCAACAACCCCCACCTGCCGCTTTCCCCCTTCGTGGTACCTTAAACCCAACCCATGAAACATCTGGATGTTTTCGACATTGCCAACGGATACGCACAGGGGTATTTCCTGATGGCCGGAGAGGACGGCAAACTCGGGTGGTATTCCTCCAGAGAGCGCACATTGATTCCTCTGGACGAGCGGTTTCACATTCCCAGATCTTTGAAACGTGCTTTAAACAGTGACCGTTTTGAGGTGCGCATCAATGGTGATTTTGCAGCCACAGTGGAGGGCTGCGCCACTGCCCACCGGGATGAAACGTGGATTTCGGATGAACTCAGAGACATTTATTTCCGGCTCAATCAGGCTGGTTTTGCTTACTCCTTTGAAACGTGGCATGAAGGCAAGTTGGCTGGAGGGATTCTGGGCATTGTGCTGGGTGGAGGCTTCATTGGAGAGAGCATGTTCTACCACGTCCCAGAGGCCAGCAAGGTGGCCATGGTGCGACTGGTGGAGCACCTGAAAAGGCGGAAATTCACCCTTTATGATGCCCAACTGATGAATCCCCATCTGGAACGTTTCGGGGCGTACAACGTCAGCCCGAAGCAGTACCAGAAGTTGCTGGACCGGGCGTTGCAGCAAGATGTGCTTTTCACGGACTGAACAGGAGGCAACCATGAAAGACGCTGTTTTGAAAGAACTCACCGAAATCCTGCGCGAAACTTTCGAAGGGGGATTGCCCGGACAGGGCACACAGTACCTCGACCACAACTCTGGCATTTACCCGACCATGGACCGTCTGACCGCCGAGCAGGCCTCTTTCTCATGGCAGGGCATCCCCAGCATTGCCAGTCACATCCGGCACATGCACTTCCATTTGCAGGTGGTGGTGGAATGGATGGACGGCAAACGCCACAAGCGGGACTGGTTGGCCAGCTTCCAGCCTTACACCGTCACTCCAGAGGAATGGCAGCAACTCAAGACCGATTTTGAAGCCACCCGTCAGGTGTTCTTGCAGCGCATGCAGCAACTTTCCGAAGCTGAAATCGCAGAAGACATGGGACATGGAACGGTGGCCCATCTGGCGTATCACCTCGGGGCGGTGCGGCAGTTGATGCATCTGGTTGATGGGGGGCTGCGCCCCGCCGAGGGCTGAGGGCCAAGGGCAAAAGAAAGCTTTAGCTAGAGCGATGAAGGGCGAGGCACGCCTTCTTTGGCAAAACAAGGGACCGCATGTTGTCTTGCCCTGACTACGCGCTCACGGGGCGGCCCTTTTCTTGCCTTCTACTACGTGCCTTCTTGACCCGACTGCGCCGATCAAAGCGGTTTGAATCGGCTGGGTCGCTCGGGGGCGGCCCCGTCGGCACTGAGGCGCTTCGCGCTGGGCACTGGTCCCTCTGCCCGCTCGCCCCTACAGATCCCTTGACCATTTTTGGGGCGCACACCATCATGCTCTCGGCTCTCGGCTCTCGGCTCTCGGCTCTCGGCTCTCGGCTCTCGGCTCTCGGCCTCAGGCGCAGTTGCGCTTTCAGCACACATCCATGCCCACTTTCTACCATTGATCTATTCAAAACCCACCCCCCCGTTACACAAACCCTCAATAATGGGGCTCATGTACCGTGTGCTGATCTGTGACGAAATGAACCCCGGTGAATTGAACCACGAGGGGTTCGACATTGAATACATTCCGAATATGGCCCGGGAAGATGTCCTGCGCCGCCTCCCCGAGTTTGATGCCCTGATCACCCGTTCCCGCACCCGCGTGGACCAGGAGTTGCTCGATGCGGGCACCAACCTGCGTGTGGTGGGCCGGGGTGGCGTGGGCGTGGACAACATCGATCTGGAATATGCCTCCCGCAAAGGCATCCTGATCCTCAATGCTCCAGAGTCCAACAACGTGTCTGCTGCCGAGCTGGCCATTGCCCTGCTGATGGCCTCTGCCCGTGGCCTGATCCGCACCCACACCAAAACCGTCAGTGGTGTGTGGGACCGCAAGTACCTGGGCATTGAACTCAAAGACAAAACCCTTGGGATTGTGGGACTGGGCCGCATTGGTTCTCTGGTGGCTGCCCGCGCTCAGGGCTTGAAAATGAAAGTGGTCGCTTACGACCCTTACGTCACCGATGAAAAATTCAAACTGCTGGACGTGAAACGCGCCCAGAGCCTCGATGAATTGCTTGGTCAGGTGGATGCCCTCACCGTGCACACCCCCCTCACCGAGGAAACCGAAGCCATGGTGGGTGCCCGCGAACTGGCCCTCCTCAAAAAGGGTGCCATTGTGGTCAACGCAGCCCGTGGCAACATCATCGAAGAACAGGCTCTGGTGGATGCCCTGCACAGCGGTCACCTGTTCGCTGCTGGCATCGACGTGTTCAAAGACGAGCCCCCAGCCAAAGACCACCCCTTTCTGACCGCGCCCAATCTGGCGATCACTGCCCACCTCGGAGCCAACACCGTGGAAGCACAGGAACGCGTGGGTGCCGAAATCGTGGACCGCGTGCTGGCTGCCCTCAAAGGGGACGTGTCCAGAGGGGCTGTAAATGCTCCTGCCATGGACGCCCACACCCAGGAAGTGCTTGGGCCATACCTTGAAATTGCCCGCAAGCTGGGCAAAATTCAGGGTCAACTCTTGCCCGGTGCCAACGATCTGGAAGTGGAATTCTACGGCGAGTTCCCCGCAGACACCACTGCCATTGTGACCAGTGTGCTGGTCGGTTACCTGAGCGGCACCACCGAAGAAATCCCCAACATGATCAACGCCCGTGCTCTGGCCAAAGAACGTGGCCTTCGTGTGGGCACCCGTGCTCTGGAAGAAGCCGACTACTACCAGACCGAAATCCGCGTGATTGTCCGTCAGGGTGAGCGCAAACGCACCGTGGGTGGTACCGCTTTTGGAAGTGCCCCTCGCCTGACCCGCCTGCGCAACTTCCGTGTGGAACTTGAGCCTCAGGGGTACATCCTGATTTGCTCCAACATCGACAAACCCGGTGCTGTGGCTGCCCTCTCCAACTACCTCGCCAGCCAGAAAGTGAACATTGCAGGCATGGCCCTTGGACGTGCAGAAAAAGGCGGCGAGGCCCTTTTCACCCTCACTCTGGATGACAAACTCAGCAGCCAGCAACTTGAAGAAATTCGTGCTCTGGATGTCATTGAGAGCGCTTATCTGGTGGAAGCTTAATTTCTCAAGACCTCTGGTGAAAACCGTTCCCCTTCTGAAAAGAAGGGGAATTTTGCTTTTTGGCTCGGGGAATTTATGGTCAAATTAAAACTTGCCATGGATGGGCTTGACGAATAATGCATATCGGTATATGATGTATTTATCAGTCGCCCATAGAGGCGAATTTTTATTTTGGTTTGGCTCCCAGGCAAAACCAGTCACCACCAAGACACCCATCAAATGGGCATGTATGTGTCCATCACGTGGTGGCTGTTTTGTTGCTCGTCTTCAAAAGCCAGCAAAGCCAGAGTACAGCTTTTTGATGGATTCAATGTCGGTGATGCGAAGTTCTTTTTGCATGGCTTCATCATGCAGGATGGACTTTCAGGCTTTCATGGCTCTTGCTGAAAGTGGTGCTCAAGACATGCCATGGATGGACTTGACGAATAATGCATATCGGTATACACTGTATATATCAGTCGCCCAATAGAGGCGAATTTTTTGTTTTGGTCCCCTGCCCTCCAGAGCAGGGGCTTTCATTTGGCGTCGTCCAGAGTCAAACCCGAGAACACCACATAGCTGTGTGGCCCTGAAAGGCTCTGGTATTTGCTGAGCAGGGCCATCATTTCGGTATTCAGGGCTCTGGCCTGCTCATGGGTCAAATGCAGGGTTTCCCAATGGAAGTGGTGGGCTGACGATGCTGTGCGCGTGGAATCGCTCTTGAGGTTTTCGGAGACCATTTTGATCTGGGCCTCACCTGAAGGGTCTTTTTGAAACAGGATGCCGCCTTTTTCCAGAGGGGTGTTCTGGTCTCTGGCCTGTTTCAGAAGGGCATTCATGGCATGCTGAAACAGGGGGGCAACCATCCTCCAGCACATGCTTTCGGCCGTTTCCGCAGAGGTTATGGCAAAGGGGATGTAGAAGGCTTCTGCTGTGGTCCGGTAATGCTTGATGGCCCGTCCAGAGCGTTTTTCTTCATGGGCCACCTCCACGAAGCCGTATGCCATGAGTTGCTGGATGCGGTACAGGGTGCTCCCTGCAGAAAGTCCGGTTTTCTGTGCCAGCTGGCTGAGGGTGCATTCTTTTTGCAACAGCATTTCCAGACAGGTGAAGGTGTGGGCTTCCAGCAGCAGTTCAAGGGCTCTGGGATGGGTGAGGGTGCGGGTCATCTTTTTCAGTTTATAGGGGGGCAACTCAAGAAAAGACCTGTTTTCTTGAGCAGATCAACCTCAAGAATGAAGCCATGTCTGCGTCAACAACAGTCCATCGGCTGAATCAATGGGTATCCGACAGAGTGGACGATTTCGATGGAACAGGTTTGTCTCTGGCGGTGGTGGCCAGAGGCAAAGTGCAGTGGAGTGCTGGATGGGGTTGGGCCAACCGGGAAAAGCACTTTCCTGTGACCCCAGAGACCCCTTTCATGCTGGGGTCCATCAGCAAGGTGGTGACCGGAACCGCCATCATGCAGGCTGCAGAACAGGGGAGGGTGGACCTCGATGCCCCTGTGGTCTGGCTGGATCCTTTGCCCCATGCTTTTACCCTCAGGCATCTGGCAAGCCACACCTCTGGCATTCTGGACAATCCAGAGGCTCTGGAGGCTTCGTATGGGGCAGGAGATCCTGAGATCTCCATGGAGGTCTTCCTGCGGGATTATCTGTCCCAGCCAGAACACTTCTCATCGGAAGGATCTGGAAAAAGGGAGTCTTACAGCAATGTGGGGATTGCTCTGGCCGCCCATGTTCTGCAAGAAGCCACTGCTGTACCACTCGATGTGTGGTGCCAGGAACGGATTTTCGGTCCTCTGGGGATGCACAACACCCACTGGTTTCTCAGAGGTTTTCCTGTTCCAGAGCAAGTCGCCGTTCCATACAATGAAAAGGGTTCACCTCTGGCACATTATGGGTATCCCACATGGCCGGATGGGCAACTGAGGTCCAGTGCTCAGGACATGGGCCGTTTTCTGGCAGCCATTCTGAATGGGGGGCATCTGGAGGGCAAGCAGATCCTGCAAGCAGAAACCCTCTCGCACATGCTCACAGAGCAGTTCCCAGAGGTTCCCAAGAAAAAAGGGCAAGCCCTTTTCTGGGAACGCAACAGGGGTTTGATCGGTCACATGGGTGGAGACCATGGGGTGTTGACGGCCCTGTATTTTGATCCTGAGAGCAAAGTGGGCGTGGTGGTCCTGACCAACAGCAGCCGTCCAGAGGGTGTTTTGGTGGTGCAAAACCTTCTGAAGGACCTGCTCAGAGAAGGAAGACTGACAAGCTGGTTGGAACAAGCTGATTAGCCTTTTTGTCAATGGTACACCAATGCTTTTGCTAGACTCAGACCATGAGCGCATTCAACCGTCCACGTCTGCTTGCCCCGGGTCCTGTAGAAGTCTCGCCGGACACCTTGCGCAGCCTGTCCCAGACCCAGATCCACCACCGCACCCCAGAGGCCCGCAAAGCCGTTCTGGAGGCCAGAGCCAACCTTTCCAAACTGCTGGGTGCAGATTTTGAAGTGCTGATCACCACCACCTCTGGCACCGGTGCTTTTGAGGCGGCCATGGTGAGCCTGCTGGAAGACGGTGCAGAAGTGGTCTGTGCAGAAGCCGGAAAATTCGGCAAACGCTGGGGCCAGATGGCGGAAAAACTCGGGTACAGTGTGACTTACGTCAGCACCGAGTGGGGCAAGGCCCTGACCCCTCAGGCGGTTGCTGCGGCTGTTCAGGGCAAAAAAGCCCTGTTCATCACCCACAGCGAGACCAGCACGGGTGTCCTGCACGATCTGGAAGCCATTTCGAAAGCTGTGCGCGCCATCAACCCCGAGATCCTGATTTACGTGGACGCAGTCACCAGCTTTGCTGTGGCAGAACTGCGCCCTCAGGCGTGGGATCTGGATGTGATTGTCTCAGGTTCTCAGAAAGGGGTGGCTGCCCCTCCCGGTCTGGGTTTTGCCATGCTGTCCCCCAGAGCGCTTGAAGTCCTGAACTCTGGCAAGGCCAACTCCAGACGCTATTATCTGGACCTCGCCAAGGAACTCAAAAGCCAGCAAAACGGTGAAACCGCCCAGACCCCGGCCATCAACCTGATTCAGGCCCTGACTGTCAGCACCTCCCGTCTGGTCAGCATTCCTCTGGAAGACCTCTGGCTGGAAAAAGAAAAAATGAACAATGCACTGGTGGCAGCAGGTCTGGCCCTCGGGTGCAGCAACTTTGCAGAGCGGGTTTCTCCTGCAACTGCAGCCCTTGTGCCCCCTGTGCCACTTTCAGGCAAGCAGGTCGCAGAGGCCATGAAAGCCAGAGGTGCCCGTGCTGCAGCAGGTCAGGACGCCTTCAAAGACAGCATGTTCCGCATCTCCCTGATGGGTTACTTTGACCGCTACGACGCTCTGGCCGTGGCAGGCATTCTGGAAGATGTGTTTGCTGGATTGGGCGTGCAGTTTGAACGTGGTGTGGCTGTCAAAGCTGCATGGGAAGCCCTCAAAGACCAGACCCCAGAGCTGGTTGGGCAGTAAGCTTTTTGATCTCCAGAGCCGCTGAATTTCAGCGGCTTTTTTGATGTTTGCATGCCAAGAACTGGAAAATTTGGCTTTCTGAGTTGTCAGGCAACTGCAACTTTGCATACCATGCAGGGGTACTGAATTTGAGGAGGAATTTTGCATGACAGTCAAATCCCTTGCACCGTATAAAGCCCTTTTTTCGCCCGGAGCTTATTTTTCCAGACTGGTCCATGCCTATCCAGAGAACGGCAAAATCTTTGGCTGGTTGATGCTTTGCGCCTTGCTGCCTGTGATGGGCATGCTGGTCAGTTACATGCGTTTTTATCAGGCGATGGGCACCGAGCATTCATGGGTGCTGTATGCCGGCATTTTCCTGAGCGGTTTCATTTCAGAAGTGATGTGGTGGCTTTTGATGATGGTGGTCGGTTACCTGATCCTCGGGCCTCAGGCACGGGTTTCGGAGATCAGCGTGGTGTCCCTCACGCCCTTTTTGCTTTGGGGTGTGGTGTTGCTGGTGGGTGGTTTTTTGCTTCCTTTTCCTGCTGATCTGACAGAGACCAGAGCCATTCTGGAAAAAGAGTTGCAGTATTTCAACAACAGCGACATTGCCCGCCACCTCTTCAAGCAAATCCAGAGCAGTGCGCCTTTTCAGTTGATGTTCTACACCGGCATTGCTGCGTTTGTGTATCAGGCGTATTTGCTGTTTCTGGGCTTCAAACACACCGGCATCGGCTGGCTGAGGGTGGGGCTGGCTGTACTGGTTCTGACTTTCTCACATGTGGTTTTCCAGTACAACCTGAATGCAACATGGCGTTTTCTGGACCACGGCATTGTCACCGAGAAAATCGACGAGGCCCCCACCGAATTTTAAACCTGCACCGGGCATGTGAGATCGGAGGGTGTAGACGCACCCTCCGATTTGCTGGATCATGGGGGTGTCGGCCAAAATCAGGGAACTTACTGCCTTTAAACCACGTACAACCTTGCAGTACAGATTGAAGGAGACAACATGCTCAACACGCAACTGAAATTGCACCGCGAGTTTTTGCTGGCCCATGTGGAAGGTCAAAAACTGTTTGCGATGCTGACCCTCACCCCTTCACAGGAAGCGGTGGCGGCCAGACCGCAACTGGACGTGGCTTTCGTGGTGGACACCTCGGGCAGCATGTATGAAGTGGTCACCAAACCTTCCCGTCGCACCGGGCAAACCATGCAGGTGGACGGCAAAACCTACGAGGTGGTCGAGGGGGCCAAAAGCAAAATTGAACTGGTGGTGGAATCCCTCAAGAACATCTTCAACTCTGGCCTGCTCGTCGACGATGACCGCATCGCCCTGATCAAGTTCGATGACCGGGCCAAAGTGATTTTGCCTTTTACTCCCGCCAGAGACAAAAAAGCCCTGCTGGATGCTGCTGCCTTGCTGACCAAATTCTCTGGAGGCACCCACATGGGGGCAGGCATGAAAGAGGCCGCCAACCTGCTGGACCGCGAAAGTGGCAGCCGCCGCATGATCCTGCTCTCTGATGGTCAGACTTTCGATGAGGCAGTCTGCCAGAGTGCTGCCGAATTCTACGTGAAAAACCGCATTCCCGTCACCACCGTTGGGGTCGGCGACGATGTGAACACCGACCTGCTCCTCGACCTCACCAACCGCACGCAGGGGCAGGCTTTTGACGTGGTCCCAGACAACCAGAATCCCCAACCGCCCTCTGTGCGGGCCAGTGACCTGCCCAAAGCCCTGCTGGGAGACATCAAGCAGGCCGCTGCTCAGGTGATCACCAATGTGGAACTGAGCGTTCGGACGGTCAAAGACGTGGAACTCACCCGTGTGACCCGCGTTTCTCCCACCCAGACTGAGGTGGATTTGCGCAACAGCCCGTTCCCTCTGGGCAACGTGGAGGCTGGACAGGGAAGCATTTTCATTCTGGAGTTCACCCTGCCTGCCCGCATTCCTGCCAGAGTGCGCCTCGCCCAGATTGGCCTGACCTATCTGGTGCCCGGCAAGAACTTCCGGGGCGAACTCCCTCCCATGGACGTGATTGCAGAATTCACCAGTGATGAAACCCGTGCAGGCGTGATTGCTCCAGACGTGATGCAGTGGGTGCAGCAGCGCAACATCGAAATGCTGGTGGCTCAGGCGACCAAAGAAGCCCAGCAAAACCCGGTACAGGCCCAGAAAACCCTGGAGCTGGCCCGCAGCATGACCCAGAGGCTGGGCAACAACAACATGACCCAGGCCCTCGACCGTGCCCTTGAAGAACTCAACACCTCCAAGACCATCAGTCTGGGAACCGCCAAAACCCTGCGCATCGGGGCCAAAACCCAGACCATTCAATCCGGCCAGAACCTCCCCTCCGACGAGGAAATCCGCCGCATCACCGGAGCCTGAGTGATCTGTCCGACCTGCGCTGCCCACCTCTCTGGCACCCCTGAGCGTTGTCCGCAATGTGGTGCCCCCCTGTCCTACAGTGTAGAACTGCCTGCGGGAAGCCTCCTGCATGGTGGCAGGTACAGGGTGGAGAGGGTGCTCGGGCAGGGCGGGTTTGGCATCACTTACCTTGCAGAAGACCTCCATCTGAAACGTCAGGTGGCCATCAAAGAACTGTTCCCTCAGGGGTGCACCCGACAGGGAAATCTGGTGCTGCCCGTGACCGGAGGTCTGGACCTCCTCAACCGCACCCGAGAAGACTTCCTGAAAGAAGGTCAGGCGCTGGCACGCTTTCAGCATCCCGGCATTGTGCGTGTGATGGACACCTTCGAGGAAAACCACACCGCCTATCTGGTGATGGAACGCCTGCAAGGCCAGACCCTCGGGGAGAAACTGCAAACAGGCATCCTTTCCCCAGAGGATGTGCTCAAAATCGCCATTCGCAGCGCAGAGGCCCTGAGTGCTGTCCACGATTCAGGTCTCTTGCACCGCGACATCAAACCCGAGAACCTGTTTCTGGACACGGAAGGCCGGGTGGTCCTGATTGACTTTGGCTCCACCCGTCCGTTCCAGACCGAAAAAACCATGCAGTACACCCGCATGGTCACCCCCGGCTATGCAGCCCCCGAGCAGTACGCCACACAGGCCAAATTTGCCCCCTACACCGACATTTACGCTCTGGGTGCCACCTTGCATCATGCACTCACCGGACAGGCTCCTGTGAATGCCACGGACCGTTTGCTGGGCATGCAGCTTCCTGCATTGCCTGCTTACGTTCCTGCGGTGCTCAGGGAAGCCATCGTGCAAAGCCTGAGTCTGAATGTGCAGGAGAGGCCCCAGACCGCCGGACAGTTCTTGCAGCTTTTGCAGGGAAAGACCGCCCCTGTGCTTCGCAAAGCCCCAGATCCTGCCCCCTTGCCTGTTCCGCAGGCCCCGTCCCAACCAGTCAAACCCATCAGTGCACAGGCCCGCAAGGCCGAATTCGCAAGCTGGGTGACGTTGGGCCTCGGTGCCCTGCTCGGATACCGTTACGGCTTCTGGGAAGGGGCACTGATCGCTGGAGCGGCCGGTTTTTTTCTCGGGCGGATGGTCTGGTGGATGCTTCCCCTGATTCTACCCATCCTTGCCCTGTGGGCAGGCATCCGTCTGGGACAGGAATGGTCCCTGTCTGGCTGGGGACAATTCGTGGTTGGCGTGCTCGGGGCTTATGCTGGTAGCAAAGCCGTCAGATGGATTGGAAGATAGCAGGACTTCAGAGCAAAAGGCGCTCTGTTTCAACTTGAAAGGAGTCAACATGATTGTTTGCCAAGTGTGTGGAACCCAGAACCCTGATGGAGCCCGTTTTTGCGATGGATGCGGCGTTGAATTGGCCGCCACCCCCTCCACCCCCAGCCCTGAAGTCAGGGACTCGGGCCTTCCTGAAAACAGCACGTTTGAACAAACGGTGGTGCCTCCCACCCCACCTGTCTCTCAGGTGGTAGAGGAGCCCATCTCCCAGAATCCCCCTGCACCCACCCCAGAGGTGCCTTTGCAGCCCCAACCTGCTTCAGAAGTCCTTGAGGAGCCCCTCGAAGAGGTGCAACCTTCCACCCCTGTGCAGGACACCGCCAGTGGCCCTGTGACCCCTGAAAGCACCGAACAGGCCCTCCCAGAGCCCGAATCCACCCCAGAAGTGCCTGTTCCTGCTCCTGTGGAAGCCCCTGCTCCCACACCCAGCGCACCCAAAGCCGCCAAACTGGCCATCAAGAAATACGGTGTGCTCTCTGGCGACAGCATCCCCCTGATGGGTGGGGCTCTGGTGCTGGGTCGTTTTGATGCTTCCACAGGCCCTGTGGACATCGATGTGACCGGATTGCCCGGCTCAGAGCACGTTTCGCGCCGTCACGCACAGGTGTTCTCTGAAGGGGGCGAATGGAAAGTCAAAGACCTCGGAAGCACCAACGGGGTGTTCATCCGCAAGTCTGGAGATGTGAATTTCGGTCCACGCATTGCAGAACCCACCGTGCTGCACAACGGGGACGAAATCGCCTTCGGCAACCTGCTGATGATCTTCCAGGAGGACTGAGATGACCGATCCTCGTCCACAGGACGGAGAGGCCCCGGAGGAAACTCCGGGCACCTCCTCCGCACCTGCCACCCCGGTGCCTTCTCCAGAGCCCCACGAAATGGACAGCACTGCTCTGGTGCCGCCCATTGTGGAAACCCCGGATGACCTGCCCACCGAACCCCTTATAGAGCCGGTCAACGATGAAGGTCTGGACAGGCAGGACCTTGTGCTGGAAGAGACGTTCGATCTGGAAAGTCCGGCCCCTGAGACCGATCCTGCTCTGGAAGAAGCCATTCTGGCACAGGTGGACCGGGTGTACGGAGAGCACCCCACCGATCCAGAGCCTCCTGTCGAAGACCCCAAGCCGGAAATCCCTGAAGATTTGCCTCCTGCACAGCCCCAAACCCCTGAAGAATTGCCTCCTGCACAGGACACCCCCGAAATCAAAGACCCAGAGCCAGAAGGTGAAATTCGGGCTGAAACCGAAGTTCCTGCCTCTGCGTTGCAGGTCAGTTTTCCGGTGCCCACCCCCGCAGACGATTTTCTGGAAGAGGAAATCCTGCCCTCCACCTTCGAGGAGCCCACCTTGCAGCGGGATCAGGCCCAACAATGGGGCAACGTTCAATTCACCGTGACCGATGCCCTCCCCAGAGGGTGGTTCAAAGCCACCTCCAGCACTGGAGAAAACCTGCTGGTCCACATGCAACCGCAGGTGTTGTGGGGCAGTTTGCTGGCCCACCGGATTGCCCCCAAAGCCCTGTACTCTGGCAATGAAGGGGTGGTTTTCCCGGACATCGAGGGAGAAGCGTTGCATTTTCCTTCCAGCCTGCCCGAGACTTTGCAGGTGATGGAAAGCCTCAGTCAGTACGTGTTCAGCCTGTTCAAGCAGGGTTACGCCCTGATCGATCTGGACCCGGACGGTCTGGTGCTCACGCCAGAGGGGGTGCGCCTGCGTTTCCCTCCACGCATCGCCCGCATTGGAGAGCCCGTCACCACCGTTTACCGTGAAGGGTTCACCGCTCCAGAGGTGATGTCCGGCCTCGCAGCCACTGGAAAAGAGGGGGTGTTTTTCCTCGGGGCTTTGATGTACCGCCTGCTGACCGGAGAACTGCTTCCTGCCGAAGGGGTTTCCCGGGCTTTGCTGGGTGCTTTGCCCATCGCAGGGGTGCCACAAACCCTGTATCAGGCTTTGCAAGCATCCCACAAGCGCGTGGACCCAGCCCAGTGGCGTGCAGCACTGAACCTCTTGAAGCCCACCTCAACTGTGGAATGGAAGGTGGTGGCCCGGGCCACCGTTGGACTCAACCCGGACCGTCCGGTCAACGAAGACTCTTACGCCTACCGCACCGAACAGGTGTACACCCACCACAACCGCCAGACCCTCTTGATCGCCTGCGTCTCAGACGGCATGGGAGGCATGGAGGCCGGAGAAGTGGCCTCTCAGGCTGCCGTGGAAACCTTCATCCGTGTGGCCAACACCGAACCCATCGAAAATGCCGTCTGGAAATGCAATCAGGCCGTTCTCGATGAAATGAATGGCCGGGATGGGGGCTGCACCTTCTCTGGCATCGTGGCCCGAGACAGCCAGGTCACCCTCGGGCATGTGGGAGACACCCGCGCATACCACTTCTCGGGTTGTGCCCTCAAGCAGATCAGCAAAGACCACTCTCTGGTGGCTGCACTGGTCGCCAGTGGCATGATGACCCTCGAAGAAGCCGAAAACAGCCCGGACCGCAACAAAGTGCTGCGTTCTCTGGGCTCCCTCAAGCAACACCAGCCCGACTACGTGATGCAACTGCAATTCACCGTGTCCGTCGGAGACCGCATCCTGCTGCTCAGCGATGGGGTATGGGGTGAGGTGCCCTTCGATGACCTGCAAGGCTTCATGGAGATGCCCCTTGAGCAGGCCGCCGAAGCCATGATTCAGGCCAGCCTGAACTCGGGTGCCCCGGACAACGCCACCGTTCTGATTGCTGAACGCGTCCAGTAGATCAGGTTTGCGGATTTAGAGCGTTTGACAGAATAAAAGGTTGTTGTTCTGGAAAGGGTTTTTTGAAATAGAAGGATTCATTTGAATCCTTCTATTTCACTGATAAACGCTGTAAAACCCAAAAGCCCGGAACATCAACCGGGCTTTTTCTCGTGTGGCAAAACCAGCAAGCCCTTGTGTTCAGCAAGGGCCACCCTGAGAACCTCCTCGAAGTGCTTGAAGCTCGAATGCTCCCAGAGGTGGGGCTTCTTCTCGTAGACCTTCAAAAGGCCCCCCTGAAGGTCTTGCAGGTCTGAGAGTTTCAGGCGGGTGTCCATTTCGTCTTGCAGGTGCAGGTGGGTCCCGGCCACGGTTTCCCAGAGCGGCGTCAGGTCATGGTGCTCCCGACGGGACATGAACCCCACAAACCGCAGGGTGCTCAGGTCCTCTGGGGGGGTTTGCTGGTCGTCAATGGCGTAGAAATGCAACATATTGCATAAGAGTTTAACACTGCATTTCAGGGTTGAAGGCAGAAGGCAGAATATTGTTGTCTCACTCGTAGGGGCGAGGCGTGCCTCGCCCTGCATTGCAAAAGCCAAAGCTTTAAGGTTGCCTTGGCCTTCTGCCTTTAGGCCTCTTCCCACGCCAGAATGTTCAGCGGTCCAAACACCTGATTCCACAAATCGCTTTTCTCTTTGGCCCCCCAGAGGTTCACCACATGGCCGGGTTGCACGTACAGCACCCAGCCCGAGCCCTCTTTGATGAGGGTGTGGATGCTGCTGCTCTGGGAGTGGGACCGGTCCAGACCGTCTGCCACCCGCAGGATGGCGGAAAGCTGCCGGACCAGCAACTGCTGTTCTTTGCTCAGGGACTGGAAATCGCTGTGGGTGGCTCTGGGTGGGGTTTTGCGGTGGTAGCGGGCCACCAGAGCGATCACCTCGACCTGCCACGGTTCATAGCCCCTGAGGCCCGAGTGACGGATCAGGTACTGGCTGTGCTTGTGGTGGCTGCTCTGCCCAACCAGCAAACCAATTTCATGAAGCATGCCTGCAGCCCTGAGCATGCTGCGTGCCTCGGGCAGGAATTTCACGTGTTCCAGCAGGCGCATGAACAGGTCTTTGGCCGTCTGGGTGACGTGTCTGGCATGGGCGGCATCGAAACGGAAGCGTTCTGCGACTTCCAGAACGCTGCGCTGTCTGGGGGAAAGCTGCGCTTCGTAATCGGCCTCTCTGGCGAGGTACTCGATCATCATGCCTTCACGAAGGGCCCCACCAGAAACCATGACCTGTTGTGCCCCGAGGAGTTTCAGGGTGGTCAGGATCACCAGCAAACTCACCACGATGATGTCCGCACGTTTGGGGTCCAGACCGGGGGTTTTCAGGCGCTCAGAGAGGGGTTTGTAGCGCAACTCCTCATAGATGCTTTGCAGGTCGCTGACCTTGAAGTTGTAGCCATTCAGGCCCAAACTCGCCAGTCCTGCGCGGGTGGCCAGCAAGGCAGCAATCGCTTCCATGCTGCCACTCGAACCGATCACTCGGGTGCCGGGCATCATGGGAAACTCGGGCAGGTGAGGGGAGAGGGTGTCCGTGATGTGTTTTTCGATGCGGCTCAGGATGGCTGGAGTGGCAGGGTCTTTTTTCAGGAACATTTCCCTCAGGCGCACCCCACCCAGAGGCACACTGACCACCTTGCGGGCGGTGTGTTTGTTGCCCAGCACGATTTCCAGACTTCCCCCTCCGAGGTCCAGCAAGATGTTTCTTTCGCTGAATTCCACGCTGGAGGCGGCCCCCATGTAGGTCAGTTCGCCTTCTTTTTCACCGCTGATGATCTGCACGTTCACGCCAATTTCTTCTTGCAGGCGCTTGACCACCTCGGGTCCGTTTTCGGCATCCCGGGTGGCAGACGTGGCATACACCACGAAGTCAGAAACTTCGCTGACCTCTGCAATCACTTTGAATTTGGAGAGTGCGGTCTTCAGCCGCTCATAACCTTCTTCGGTCAGTTTGCCATCTTGCAGGCATTCCCCGAGGCGCGTGCGGTCTTTGAGGGATTCGATGATGTGGTAACTGCTGACCTGTCCGGTTTTGAACTCACCGATGAGGAGGTGGCAGGAGTTGGTCCCTACGTCGACAATGGCAACCCGCATGAGAGCATTTTAAGGGATGGAAGGCTCAGGGGTGAGGGGGCAAATGTTGGGTTGAAGGGAAAAGGCAAAAAACCAGAAGGCAGAACACCCTTTACCCCCCATGTAGGGGCGAGGCGTGCCTCGCCCTTCATTGCAAAAGCCAGAGCTTTGTGGTCGCCTTCTGCCTTCAGCCTTCTGCCCCTCGCAACCCACCTCACCGTCCTCTGACCCCCAGAGGTTTAAACTGAGCTTGTGTTTGAAGCCCTGATTTTTGATTTTGACGGCCTGATTCTGGACACCGAAACCCCCGAATTCGAAGCCTACGAGGCGTTCTACCAGAGGCAGGGCAAGGTCCTGCAACTTTCCGATTGGCAGATGGGCATTGGCACCTGGGGCGCATTTGATCCCTGGGCAGCGTTTGAATTTTCAGAAGCCGAGCGGGACGGTTTTCATGCACAGGTGCGTGAAGATGTGTTGCGCCGCATCGGTGAATCCCCTTTGCGTGAAGGGGTTCTGGACCTTTTTGAAGAAGCCAAGGCAGAAGGCATCCGCATCGCCATGGCCACCAGCAGCGATTGGGAATGGATCGATGAATGGACAGGCAAGCACGGCATCCAGCAGTACTTCGAGGTGTTTGCCACCCGTTATGAAGTGCATCAGGTGAAGCCTGCTCCCGACCTGTACCTCCTTGCCCTCAGCAAACTGGGCTTGAAAGCCGATCAGGCGATTGCTCTGGAAGACTCTCTGAACGGGTCTACGGCGGCTGTGGGCGCAGGTTTGCGCTGTGTGGTGGTGCCCAACAAGGTGACCGCCTCCCAGAGACGCCTGCCTGAAGTGAAGCAGCTGGATTCCCTGAAAGGCGGTTTGACAGCGTTAAGAGCGCTTTTTGCCAAATAAACGCTGGAAGAAGCCTTTTTTGTCTTCCTCGGGTTCAGATCCCCCTGATGCAGGGGTGTTGCGCAGGCTGCCACTGAAGCGTTCTTTGCTGATGGCCGCCTGTTCTTCTGGCACCATGTTGGGGGTCTCCAGTTTTTTGATGTTCTCGTCCATGGCGGCAATGAACCCGTTCAGATCGATGCGGTCCTTGGCGTTTTTGGCCAGTGCCTTTTCGATGGCCAGAGCAGCCCGGCGGGTCAGACCGGGGTTGTTTTGCAGCAAGGATTTGGGGTACTGGTTCAGGTGGGCGAACATCAGTTCATCGTAGGTTTTGCCGTTGTAGGGGCGTTGACCGGTCAGGATTTCGTAGGCCAGAATCCCGAGGCTGTACACGTCGCTGGGGATGCTGCCCGGTTCACCCCGGTAAATCTCGGGGGCCATGTAGAAAGGGCTTCCTGCCGAGTATTTGGGGTTCTGGATGCTCACCGTCACACCGAAATCCCCGAGCACCGCTTTGTCTCCTTGCAAGAAGATGTTGCTGCTTTTGATGTCCTGATGGACAAAACCCAGACTGTGCAGGTAATTCAGACCCAGTCCAACATCCCGGATGAACTTGAGGCCCCTGAGCAGGTCGGGTTTGCCGTTGGCTTGCAGGTACAGGTCCAGACTGCCGTCTGGATAGTAATGCAGCACAATGAAGGGGTTGTCGATGAGCGCCGAGCCCTCCACCACCCGTGCAATGTTGCTGTGGTTGAGCTGCATGTGGGTTCCAATTTCATTTGCAAAACGTTTCAATTGTTCTGGATCGTCCAGGGTGCTCTGGAGCGGGGTTTTCAACGCCACAGGCTGCCCTTTTGGATCTTCAGCCAAACGAACCAGAGCCATGCTGGTTTTTGCAAGTATGCGTTTGACAGTGTAATCCCGCATAAACCCTCTTTCAGAATGCTTGTGGCCTTTGGCCCATGATTTGGTCCCTAGAAGTCTAGTGTACCTGTTCGCACAGAATTCTTACATCTGTGGAGCCATTTACAGTTCCAAAGTCGCTCCACTGCTCATGATTTGCACTTTGTAACCCAACTTTTCGGCCTCTGCAGAAAACAGGGTGGGATCGGCATGGACCACCGGAAAAGTGTTGTAGTGGATGGGAACGGTCAGTTTGGGCCTCAAGAGGGGAAGACATCTGGCGGCTTCATGCAGGTCCATGGTGAAGTTGTCTCCGATCGGCAAGAAAGCCAGGTCCAGCCCGAGGTCTCCAATCCATTCCATTTCCCGGAAACGGGTGGTGTCTCCGGCGTGGTAAATCTTTTTGCCTTCAATGGTGAGCACCATTCCGGTGGGGAATCCACCATAGGTGCCGTCTGGAAAGCTTGAAGAGTGCCATGCAGGGGTGAGCACCACCGAGCCCCAATCGAAAGCAAAGCTGCCCCCAATGTTCATGCCATGGATGCTGGAGGCCCCATGCCGGGCAGCGTATCCGGTGACCTCCACAATGCCAATCACCTGTGCACCTTCTCTGGCAAAGTCAAGGGTGTTGCCCCAGTGGTCTCCGTGGGCGTGGGTGACCAGCACATGGGTGATGTTTCTGGATTTCAGTTCTTCCAGAGTGACCGGACAGGCAGGGTTGCCCTGAATGAAGGGATCAATCAAAAGGCGGTGGGAACCGGTTTCGATGTAGAGGCATGAGTGACCCAGAAATTCAATGCGCATGTTGTCCTCCTTGGTTCTGGTGTGCTGTTTTCATTTTAAGGTTTTGCCGCGACACTTTTGAGATGGCACACAAAAGAGCAGAGGTGTGGCCTCTGCTCTCTGGGGACTTCACTTCAGGCGCTCGCAGCGTCTTTGAGGGCTTTGGGAAACTCTTTGGAGACTTTGTCCAGCGTTTGTTTGGCGGTGGCTTCCACCATTTTCAGGAAAGCGTTTCCACCCCACTTCTGGGCTTCAGGAATTTCGAAATGCACCGTGACATGCAGTTCGTAAGTCATGTCCTGACCTTCCAGATGGGCCGTTCCACTGACTTCTGCCCATGCGGCTTTGTCCAGTGGGGTGGCCTCCAGAGTGGCCCCTTTTTCGGTGGGGTGGATGATGCTCTGGAAGGGGATCAGTTGCTCTCCCAACATGGGGACGTTCACGGCAAATTTGGCCCGGACTTTGCCATCCACGATGTGCAGGTCACGGATGAACTTGACTTTGGCGAGGCTCTGGTGGGGATCCTGAATGAAGTTCAGGGCATCTGCGGGGGTGCCGGGATGGGAAATGCTGCAGGTGAGTGAAGTCTGTACTTGCATGCTGAAACTCCTTCGCGCGTGTGGCCCCAGTATAACTTAAACCGGGTATAAATTTACTCGATCCACTCCACCCGGTACTCGCCCGTCTTCAGGGCCAGAGCCACATCGGAGTCGGTGGCAGCCCTCAGTTTGCTTTTGCGGGCAAAGCGGGGTGCTGAAGAGGCAAAGCCCACCCGCACAATCATCTCATCGGTTTCTTCATCCCGACCAATCTTCCACACCAGTTGACCGGCCAACTGGTCCAGAGATTGATGCAATTCAGGCGTGATTTCTTCGTGCCCCATTCTGTCCTCCATGGTATCTGGGTTGCTGGTGAAAATCTTAGGTTAAGCTTACGATTCTTTAGAAAGGGCAGAAGGCAGAAGGCAGAGAGCAGAAGGCATAAAAAAGCTTTTGCCCGTGCATCAGGCTTGAAGTTTTTTGTGCAAACGCAAAAGCACATTGAGCCTTCTGCTTTTTGCCTTCCACCTCAATCCATGGCTTGTAGCAAAGCAAACTTCAGGTACCGGGTCTCTGGAACGCCCAGCATCTCGGGGTGGTCTGAAGCCTGCGTTTTGCGGTCCAGAATGCGGAAACGGCGACCTGCATCTCTGGCAGCGTCTCCCAGCATCTCGTAAAAGTCGCTGTCCGAAACGTGGAAAGAGCAACTGGAACTGGCCAGCACCCCCCCCGGAGCCAGCAGTTTCATGCAGCGCAAATTGAGTTCCTTGTACGCCCCATATGCGGCTTCCAGATCCTTGCGGCGTTTGGCAAAGGCCGGAGGGTCCAGACTGATGGTGTCGAATTTCACCCCAGAGCGCTCCAGTTCACGCAGGCGGTCAAAGGCATTCGCCACCGTGAAAGTCACGTTCTGGAAACCGTTCAAGTGCATGTTCTCCTCAGCACGCTGGAGGGCTTCCTCAGAGACATCAATGCACTCCAGAGCCTCACATTTTCCGGCCAGATGCAGTGCAAAGGAACCGTGGTAACTGAACACGTCCAGCCCGTTTCCTCTGGCGTACGTGCCCAGCAAGGTGCGGTTTTCCCTCTGGTCCAGAAAGGCCCCGGTTTTCTGGCCGGTGTAAGGGTTCACCAGATAACGGATGTCGGATTCACGGCACTCGATGGTTTCAGGGACCTCGCCATACAGCACCACATTTTCGGTGCTCAGGCCTTCGAGTTCCCGGTTCTTGTTCTCAAAACGCCCGAGGATGCCTCTGGGTTGCAGGCGCTCGATCAGCACCTCCAGAATCTCATCCAGATACACTTCCAGAGCCGCAGATCCGTTTTGGACCACCAAATAATCCTGGTATTTGTCCACGACCAGGGCAGGCAGTTCGTCGGCCTCGGCGTGGATCAGGCGGTAACTGTCTGCATCGATGTTCAGGCTTTCGCGGTGATCCAGCGCAGCATGCACCCGGTTCAGCAGGGTGTCTGCATTGGCTTCCTTCCAGTAGGTCAGCACCCGCACACTGATTTCGCTTCTGGCATTCACCAGCGCATAACCCAGAACGCGACCCTTGTCGTCTTCCACGGGAAAAATTCCGACTTCTCTGGGCAGGCTTAAAGTGTCCGATTTGTAAATCCATGGGTGGCGGGTTTTGAACCGCTCCAACCCTCTTTTGCTCAACACAGCACTCGACATGAAAACCCCTTTTGCAGCATCTGCTTTTCCAGCAGACCGAAAAAAAGCAGTTCAGGCGGATCCTGAACTGCACCTCGGGGTTGATTTTAGCACCTTGAACGGCAAGCTCAAAGGTTGAATTTCACGCTGTCGTCTTCACGGACGCGGATTTCTTCATCGGCCTCCACGCCAGCATTGCGGGCCAGTCCCCTGTACAGGGCGGAATCCTCAGAGAACTCCTCTCTGGGCTTGATGCGGAACGAAAGCCAGATCAGAAAGGCGGGCAACACCACAAACATCAGGATTCCAACCCACATGACAACCTCCCGAGCAAATGAGGAACACAGTCTAACATTTGGGGTCTGACAGGATTCTTCATGGTTTGGTCGAATTCAACAGACTCCATGAAATCATTTATGTTGTGATTTTGTAATATGTGGCTGAGTCAGGGCTGAATATACAGGATGCAAAATGGGCCTTGGTGTTGCAGGGATTGGGCTTCAGAAACAAGAGCACAAGAATGGCCGGAAATCAGTAGACATCAATGGATCAGGCTTTTTGCTGGTGCCCATTGAGAGGAGTGATAAATGCAAAGAGACTTCATTGGAAAAGGCATATTGTTCCTGCTCACGGTTTTACCGCTTTGCTCAGCTTTGGCGAACAGGACGGTGGATCTGGGTTTGGGTCCGGTGCCCAGGGTCGATTTTTGGGAAGCTCCAGACGGTTATTACGTGATGAATGACGCCAGTATTAAAATAATTGATAAATCAACATATGCCATCAAAACCACAACTTTTAATGATGGATTTTCGATCTCTCCTCCAATAGGAATTATGAATCAAATGATGCTAATTGGCGGATTTGGGTATTACTGGATTGATTTATCGAAAAAAAAGCGTCTTATGGAAAATAATCCAATTGATAAACTGAACGCGAACGATGTTTTCATTTACAAAGACCATCTGTTTGCTCAAGTCAAAAATACTCTGTACAGTCTTCAGATCCAGATCACTCCCGAGCGTGAAGTGGTGTGGGGAGAGGTGAAGAAAATCTCTGGACCAGCAGACTTGCCAGACAGGGCCAAAGGTGATCCGAACAATGTGAACACCAAAGACATGCACCGATTCCCAGACTGGTTCACTGCCCAGAGCCCTTCAGGGAAACTGCTGTACGTGAACCAGAGTGGTTCTGCTGTGGTGTTTGTGTTCGATTTGGAGCACCAGAAGTTCTTGAGGACACTGAAGTTGAAGCAGGAGATTGAGCATCTGACGGTGAGTGACCGTTATCTGGTGGGGCATGTGTACAACGATGGGGAAGACAACGTGCGGGTGTATGACCTGCAAGGGAAGGAAGTGAAGTTGATTCGGAAGGTGTGCCCGAGGAACATCCGGGGTCGGATCACGTTTCTGAGTGGAGATGGGAAGCATCTGGTGGCGCAATGCTCTGGGTACACGTTCACGGAGGGGAAGGAGTACGCGGGTTTGCAGGTGTTCCGAACAGGGACGTGGGATCGGGTGGGCGAGGTGGTGTTGCCTTTTGAGACGGCATCGCAGGTGGTGTTGTCTGAGGATGGGAAGAGGGTGTTGTTTGTGGATTTGGAAGGGAAGTTGCAGGTGTGGGACTTGCTGGCTTCCTTGCGGAGGGTGAAATAAAAAACAACAGGGATGCATCACCTGTTGTCCTTGCCTGTTGCGGTCCTTTTGCCAGAGGGAAAATGCTTTTCTGAACCTGTTCCAACACACCTCTGGTCTTTTGAGGCACATCCGTACATGTGCCCAAAGGCACAGGGGCATCAGGAATCTTTGAGACCCTTGATCTCCTCGATGAAGCGCTCCAGAGAATCAAATTCACGGTACACCGAAGCGAACCGGATGTAGGCCACCTCGTCCAGAGGTTTCAGGAACAGCATGGCCCGCCGTCCGATTTCCTCGGAGGTGATTTCATGGGTGGGGTTTTCATCCTCAAAGCTGTATGCGAACTTGCGCAGTGCTTCATGGTTGATGGGGCGTTTTTCGGTGGCCAGCATCAGACCGCGCAACAACTTGTCCGGGTTGAACGGTTCGCGGTGGGTGTCCCGCTTGATCACCATCAGGGGTTCAAGCTGTGCCCGTTCGTAAGTGGTGAAACGGCGTCCACACCGCTCACACTCCCTGCGCCTGCGGATCGAGGCCCCCTCGTCGCTCGGGCGGGAATTGATCACCCGCGTGTCTGCCGAAGAGCAGTACGGACACTTCACGGATTTTCCTCTTCCCACTCGGCTTCGGCTTCAGCGGCTTCCAGAGCCTCTAAGGCCTCGGGTTTGGGAACAGGTGGCAGAGGCACCGTGATGATGTTTCCAGCGATGTGCTCCATTTTGGGATCGGCAAAATGACACACCGCAGTGCTGAGGCCCACGTCCCACTCATCGCTGTGGGCTGCACGGCTGGGAATCAGCAGGTTCACACGCAGGTTTTCCTGCACGGAATGCTGGGTCAAATGGATCAACGCCCCACGGAAGGCATGCATGTGCAGCAACTGGGCGTCCAGAGGAGGGGCAATCACCGTCACCCAGGTGTGCTGGTGGTTGCGTTTGATGTGCTGCAAAATGGTCAGGCTGGAACGCACATTGTAATTGGCGATCTCCACCCACTCGGCCTCTGGAAGGTAATCAAAGTGCGAATAACTCACCCGATCCGCGACATGCACAATGCCGTGCACCTCGCCAAAAATCTCGGTGACTTTTTCCAGAGCGGCCCGCCAGTCGGACATGCTGGTGGGACTGGCCTTGATGGGGATGGCCTCACCGCCCTTTTCTTCAATTTCGGAAGCCAGCACGCTGATGGCCTCGGGGTTGTCGCTGAGCAGGATCACCGTGGCGCCCTTCTCGGCAAGCATGAGGGCAATGGAGCGACCAAATCCCTGGTCGGCGTTGGTCACGGCCACAATGCGACCATCCAGAGCACAGAATTCAGACGACTGGGCGTGAGGATGTGACATCATGACCCCAGTGTACACTGTGGGCGGAAAGTGTAAAAGTTACGCAAAACAGAAATGGCCTCCAGAGCCCCTTGCTCTGGGGGCTCTGGGGTGCAAGGCATTCAAACCCCATCTTGCGCGAGGTCATTGAAGCGCACGTGCTGGCTGTGGAATTGCAGCTTCACCGTGCCCACAGGCCCGTTCCTCTGTTTGCCGATGATGATCTCGGCAATGCCCTGCTGATCGGTTTCTTTGTTGTAATACTCATCCCGGTAAATGAACATCACGATGTCTGCGTCCTGCTCGATTGCCCCCGATTCGCGCAAGTCGGACAGCATGGGCCGGTGGTTTGGACGCTGTTCCACAGCACGGGAAAGCTGGGACAGCACGATCACAGGGACTTCCAGTTCTCGGGCAATGCCTTTCAGGCCCCGAGAAATCGCACTGATTTCCTGTTGTCGGTTTTCCCCTCCGCCCCCTTTGGATCCGCTCATGAGCTGCAAGTAATCAATGACCACGAGGCCCAGAGAGCCTGTTTTGGTTTTGATGCGCCTCAGTTTGCTTCTCAGTTCGTTGGCGGTCAAGTTGGGCACGTCGTCAATGTAAATGGGGGCTTCGCTGAGTCTGGCGGCAGCGTTGGCAAGCCTCACAAAATCCTGTTCGCTCAATTGACCGCTTCTGACGCGGTTCATGTCCACCCGGGCTTCGGAGCACAGCATGCGGAGGGCCAGTTGCTGGGCGGGCATTTCCAGACTGAAAACGGCAGTGGTTTTGCCTTCACCGCGCAAAGCCACGTTTTGCGCGATGGACAGAGCGAAAGCCGTGTTGTGAACGCAGATGTCCTGTGCAATGAAGTTGGAACCGTCGGGCACAGTCAGGTCGTACACCTGTTGTTCTCCGAGGTCTTCGATGGACACGATTTCATCCCAGTACAGGTCCGGGCTGGAGAGGCGTTGCAGCTCTGGGCTTTGCAGCACCTGTGCGTAGCCTTCCAGTCTTTTTTGGGTGATGCCCCTGTTGGTGTGGGGGTTGTAACCGACCCCCACTTTCTCTCCGCTGAGGGTGGCCAGTTGGGTCAGTGAAAGGGTGTGTTGGCTGGCAAGGGCACGCACTTTTTCCCAGACCTGAGCGGGGAGGTGGCCCGAGTTGCTGTGCCTTTCTGGATGCAATTCAAAAACCCGTGTGGCTTTTTCACCAAACCATCCAATGGCTTCCTGATACAGGGCCACACTCTGGGGCTCGGTGATTTCGACCCTGTGGGATTTGGCGGTTTTTTGCCAGAGTTTGGCAACGACGCCAAACCGGGTCAGTAGGTGGTGGATGTCTGCTGCAAGCCCTCTGGAGGCCACCGTGAATTCAATGCGGGGGTGCTTGCCATTCAGGCTGTAAATGGTGGCATCGCAACTGAACAGCACCCGGATGAATTCTGCGGTCTTTTCTTTGCCAAGGGTGAAGATGGCCTCTGGAACCCGTTTGAAGTGGGCGCTTTTCCCCATCAGGCTGTGTTCACGCAGGAATTCCGTCAGGGGATTTTTCTGGTTCTTCTGGGCACCGGGAACATGGGCACGGGCCACAATGTAATCGATGCCGTCCTGTCTGACGGTCAGCTCTGGGAACAGGCTCGCAACGATGGCTTTGAAGTCTGCCACGATTTCCGGGTCGGTGTTGGTGAACCTCGGAGAGGTGTTGGTGAGGTTGCCTTCCGCAATCAGGTAGGCCAGCAAACGCACCTGTTCTGACGTCAGGTGGCTCTGGTTTCCGAAATTGGGCACCTGTCTGGGAACAGCAATTCGGCTGCCCAGTTGCAGGTCATACAGGGGGGTCCAACCCTCTGGGGTCAAGAAGGGATGGTGGAGGGTGACTTCCACCTCACGCCCGAGCCGGGTTTTGACCCGCCGAACAGGCTTCACTCCACTGTCAATCCAGTGGGAGACTCTGGTGGGGCGCAATTTCCCGGTTTCTGAGATGCCGTAAACCTCGGGGAGTTGTTGTTCCACAAAGGTTTGGATGGTGACCCGTTTTCCTGTTCCGGGAACATCAATCCAGGTGTTTGCCGTCAAGCATTTTCCCATTGAAGGCCTGGCGGCCAGCACGTTCAAACTGCCCGGTGAAAAGCCCGTGATCATGCTGTCCAGATCCCGAAACCCGCTCTTGGTGCCTTCGACGTGACCTCCTGTGGCATGAAGTTGGGTGATGTACTCGAAGGTGTCGTGCATGACGGTGTTCATGCTCTGGAATTCATCTTTGCCTTCTTTTTGGGAGACATCAAAGATCATTTGCTCAGAGCGGTCCAGCAGTTCATCCAGAGCCACTTCTCCGTCGTAGGCCAGTTGCATGATTTTGCCCGAGGCCTGAATCAGTTGCCGGAGGGTGAATTTTTCTTGAATGATGCGGGCGTAATATTCGGCGTAAACGGCTGTGGGCACGCTTTCGGAGAGGCCCACCAGATAGGAAACCCCTCCCACTTCGTCCAGCACGTTTTTGGCCCGCAGTTCTTCGGAAAGGGTCACCAGATCGATGGGCTGTCCACGGTCTGCCAGCAGGCGCATGGCTGCGAAGATTTTGCGGTGGGATTCCCGGTAGAACATGTCTGATGTGACCTGGTCTCCCAGATTGATCAGGGTGTCATTGTCCAGCAAAATGCTGCCCAGAACGCTCACTTCGGCGTCAATGCTGTTTGGTGCGACTCGTGCTACAGGATCCATGTGTGACCTCTCAAGGCTTTTCAGTCTACCACTCCCATCCCTTTTGTTGGATGGGGTTCAGACAGAAGGCGAAACTCAAATTTAACCAATCACCTGTATGGGCGCAAGGGCCACCAGAAAGGTTTTTTCTTGTGTTGGAAAGCGGATTTTGGCTTTCCTGAGGGAGCCGTATCCGATGGCCGAGATCAGGATGCCCTCTCCAAATTTGGGGTGCATCACCCTGAGGGGAGAGGAGGGCAAATTCTGAAATTCACGGGAGGGAATCCCGAGCCGTTTGCTGACTTCGGTGCTGGAGAGGCCTTGCAGTTCGAGCAGTTCTCTGGCTTGCAGTTCCCAGTTGAGGGTGCTGGCCTCGATCTCTGGGAGGGGTGCCGCTTCGATCCGCACTTTCTTCCCGAGGTGGTTTTCCAGAAATTCGCGGGCACCGGTTTTGTTGAGGTGGCGGTTTTCCCCGTTTTCCAATGTGGGAGAGCCGCAGCGTTCCACTTCAAGGCACTGGTAACAGCCGTTTTCGCAACAGGTGCTGGAGCAGAGTTCCAGAGCCCGGTCCAGCAGGAGGGGCAGGTCCTTGTACGCCCGGTGACTGATGCCCAGTCCGCCTTTCCAGTCGTCGTAAATGAAGAAGTAGTTGTCTTTGTCTGCACGGAAGGCTCCGGCAATGTCGTTGGGGTCGCAGGCCACCAGCTCGGGGATCAGTTTGATCAAGGCGTGTTTGAGGGCGTGGGCGGTGCCTCCGGTGGACTTCACGCCGATTTCCAGAGTGCAGGTGCGGAAACTGGGCAGGGTCAGGGGGGCTTCAAAGGTGTGCTCGGCCAGTTTTTGTTCCAGCACCCGGTCCCGAATGCGGGCGTTGCATTTCGGGCAGGTTTTTTCTTCGGGTTGGGCTTCGTGGTCGCATTTGGGGCAGGCTCTGGCGAACACCTGTCGGTGCAACTGGTACCCGAGGTACTCTTTTTGCACACTGACCTCTCCAAAGCGAAAGGCCAGATCGCCTCGGGTTTCCCATTTTTCCATTTTGACCGGGGTCACTTTGACCCGGAAGTTGCCCCGGGTGAATTCTCCCACCTGAGGGGTTTTTTCCACCAGAATGACGGTGCCTTGTGGGCTGGGCAGCCAGTCGGACACCTGATAACCGATGCCATCCCAACTGAACACCGCTCCGATGTGCTTTTCAGCGTGGGCGTAGTGGCCGCTGGGGGTTTCCAGAGGTTCAAACAGGGCTTTTTTGGGGTTGCTTTCCCAGAGTTCCCGTTCCACCACATAGTATTTTTCGCCGTCGTCGCTGCGGAGGTTCCAGCGTTTCATGCCCAGCGCCCAGTTGCTGCCTGCAGCCTGCTCGGGAGGATTCAGGCCCACGGCATAGAATTCGTGTTGCATGCGGGACAGGTGTTTGGGGGTGATGTAATTGTTGTGGGCTTCGATCACAGCCCGTTCCACGGCCCCTTGCAGCAGTTGCCGGAAGTTCTGGGGATTGCTGTAGAAAGCATCTGCGGGTCTCGGGACCCCGTGCTCGTCCATGGCAGGCAGGTACAGGATGGTCCCCTCGTCAATGCGTCCAGCCCGGCCCACCATCTGCCGGAAGGTCATCCGTGAACCGGGGTAACCGTCCAGCACCACCACACTGAGGTCTCCGATGTCCACTCCGGCTTCCAGAGCACTGGTCGCGAACATCACCCCACTTCTGGCTTCCCTGAAGCGGCTCAGGCGGGCGTCTCTGGCCCCTGCACCCGACATGTAAAGGTGTACAAAATCGCGGTACTCGGGACGGTTGTGGTACTGGGCATGCATCCGTGAGGCTTTGGAACGCCCCCTGAAAAACACCAGCGTTTTCTGGCCGTGGACCAAGGTTTGGTTGATGAGGTTGTCCCAGAATTTGCGGGCCTGTCCACGGTGGTCCACCAGATAATAGGTCTTGGGGCATTTCTTGGCCCCCGAGGTGTTGATCTCGGTGAATTCCAGTCCGGTCAATGATTCTGCAAATTCGGTGGCATTGCCGATGGTGGCTGTAGAAAGCACCACTTGCGGTTTTGCGCCCAGATGCTCTGACAGGGCCAGCACCCGGCGGATCAATCCCGAGATTTCGCAGCCAAATCCGCCCCGGTAGGTGTGGGCCTCGTCCAGCACCAGATGCTTGAGGTGTTTCAAGAACAGGGCCACCCTGGGGTTGGCCAGAGCCCAGTGCAGTTTGTCGGGGGTGGCCATCACAATGCGAACCCCTTCACGGAACGCTTTTTCCACGGTGGCCTGTCCCTGAAATTCTTCGGTGAGCCACAGGATGCCTGCTTCGTCCAGAAAGGCTTGCAGTTTTTCCCTCTGGTCCTGTGCGAGGGCCACCAGAGGGTAAACCAGCAGGGCAGTGGCGTTGGGATCGTCCAGCAGGTTTTGCACGATGGCCGGCAGAAAAGCCCCGGTTTTTCCAGAGGCGGTCGGTGTGGTGATGACCACGTGTTCTCCGGCCCGCATGGCCTGGTAACAGTCGGCCTGATGGGAATACAGTTGCGGGTGCTTGAAGCCCTGCTTCAGCCGTTCAGACCATCCGAGGGTGGACACATCCACCAGTCTGGGAGGGTGACCTTCTTCCTGGTAAAACGGGCGAGCTTTGTTGCCCAGCAGGTCCTGAAGAAAAGGGGAGAGCGCCGACATCGGTTTTACAGTGTAAATCAAAAGTGCTTTTTTGGGATGAACGTAATTTGACCGACCCCTCGCTCGGGGATCCCCCTTGATTTGAACCGGGTTCAAAATTGAAAACTGGTCTATATGAACTCGGGTATTTCCCTGAGGGGTTTCTGTGAAAAATCCATTGTAGAGCGGAAATTCCTGTAGTATCATGGTTCATAATTCACAGTGAAAGCGTTTGCCCTTTATGGGAGGTGTTCGTGTTGCCTGAAAAAGTCCCCCCAGTCAGGCTTGACTTTGATGCACTCCAGAGCTGGGTGCAGGTGCAGTTGGCCCACATTCAGTCCACCATGCACATGCATGGCTCCATCACACAAACCGGTTCTCGCCCGCAACTGCAGGTTCTTCCTCCCACAGCTCTGCACATCACCACCCTTGGCATTCCTGAAGTGCTGCACAAAGGGAAAGTGCTGGAATTCCCCTACCAGAAAGTGCTGGAACTGCTGCTGTACCTGATCTTCAACACCGCAGCCACCAAAGACCAACTCTTGGAAGACATCTGGGACGGCAAATCTGCAGACAGCGTCTACACGGCCATCCGTCAACTGAGGCGGTTGCTCAAAGACCATCTGGACCTGTCAGACGAAGCCATCGTCAAAAAAGGCAAGTACTACAGCCTTTCTCCAGAGCTTCACTTCGTGCTGGACACCGGAAAGCTGGATGCTCCCATCTTTGTCGGAGGCAAGATCACCCCACCTTACCTGTCCGAACTGATGGAAGGCTTCGACTCCCCATGGATTGAAGAACAGCGCATGCTGCTCAACAAAACCCTGCTTTCCAAACTGCAGTCAGAAGTCCAGAAACCCCAACTCCCTCTGGACCGTGCACTGGTCCTGCACCTCTTGATCCTCACCCGGGATGTGTACCAGATGGAAGCCCTCGACACCATCCTGAAACTGTCCCGTGAACTGGCCTTGCCTGCTGTGCAGCGCACCGCTCAACTCCTGAAACATGCTCTGGGCGAAGGTGCACCTGTGACTTTGCTGGTGTCCCAGTTGCGAGAAGCTGCCATTCAACTGGTCAATGAACAGAGGCTCAGTGCAGTATGAAAGCCACGCAGCATCACCTGCCCCGCTACCTGGACGACTTCATCGGGCGAACCCGAGACCTCGAAAAACTCTCAGAAGCCCTTCAACGGTATGCCCTGATTTCCATTGTGGGCTTTGGAGGGGTCGGCAAAACCCGTCTGGCCATCGAGTTCAGCAGACAACACCGTGAGGATTTCAAAGACGGCATTTACTTTTTTGATGCATACAACAGCAAAAACACCAATGTGTTCATTTCCAACATGGCCAAATTTTTTGACATCACCGATGTGAAAATCGAGATGATCACCGAATTTCTGGTGGAATACTTTCAAAACAAACGGATCCTGCTGATTTTCGACAACATGGAACACCTGCCAGAGATTGGCCTGTTCATCAAGAACCTGCTGGCAGAATGCCCTACCATCAAGATTCTGGTGACCTCCCGTGAACGCCTGAAAGTGCGTGGTGAATGCGTTTACAAAATCCACCCGTTCAATTTTGAGGCTCTGGACACCGACCTCAGCAGCAACGAAGCCATCCAGATGTTCTACAACCGTGCCCGGATGGCCGATCCGGAACTCCCCCTCACCCCCGAGAACCAGCACTTGATGTTCCAGATTTGTGCTTTGCTGGAAGGGATTCCCCTCTCCATCGAACTGGTGGCCAGTCAGGTGTTCACCCACTCCCTCCCCAGCATCCTGAAGTTCTTGCAGGACAACCAACTGCTGCAGGACCATCCAGCTTCCATCGATCTGGACGACCGCCAGCGCAGCATGCGCAACCTGATCGACTGGAGTTACCAGTTGCTGGAAAAAGAACAACAACTGGTGTTTCGCTACCTGAATTTCTTTGAGGGCAAGTTCGATCTGGATGAAACCCTGCACATCCTGCAAGTGCTTTTCGAGGAGCAGCACATTCAGGCCGATCCACGCGCAGTGGTCACCAGCCTGATGGAAAAAAACCTGCTCTATCAAAAGGTGGCTGGAGATGGCCGGGCGATGCTGTTTTTTCTGGATGTGGTCAAGGTTTATGCCCGTACACTCACCCCGGAGCATGAGCAGCACAAGATGCTGGACCTCTACACCCGTTATTATGTGCGCCGGATTCAGCAGAACAAAGAGCATGCTTTTGATGTTCAGAGCGAATACTTCAGTGCACATGCCAGCAGCATCCACCAGATCATTTCGGCCAATTTGCAAAACCATCCGATGGTGTCTGCCCGACTGGTGTCTTACATCTGGAAGTACTGGCAAGCGTCCCGATTCTTCTATCTGGGATTGACGTACTGTGATTCCCTTTACGAAGCATATGTCCAGCAAGAAGGCCAGCAGGACAATGCCGAGTTTGCCCTCTCCATTGTGAACACCCTGATCGGGGCAGCATGGATTTCCAACGACAATTTCGACTTCGAGGGCAGCCGCAAGTATTTTTCGCGGGCTCTGGAGGTGGCCCAGCAACACCAGAACCTGATGGGGATGGCGGGGGCGTATCAGGGGCTTGCCCACCTTTGCCTGTTCTGGGGCGATCTGGACCGTGCAGATGAATTTACGGTGCAGGCCCAAAAAATCATCGATCAGATCGGTGAACCGGACCAGAAGTTCTGGATCCAGAGCCACACCGGACGTTTGCTCTTTGTGCGGGGTCAATTCGCAGAAGCCGAGAAGTGCTTTCTGGAATCCAGAGCCGGTTTTTACCAGCGTGGAAACACCTGGGGCATGGCCTGGAGCCAGCTTCACCTTGCAGAACTGTACTTTGAAACCAACCAGCTTGACCGTGCCGATGCCGTTCTGAACGAGCAACTGGAAAACAGCCAGCTTTCTTTTGAGGAGATGAACACGGTTCGTTTGCACCTGCTCTTGCTGGTGGCGAAATTGAATGTGTCGATGCACCGCATCGATCAGGCCAAAGAGATGCTGCAAATCTGTCTGGATTATTTCTCAGACAAGAAAAAAGCCATCAAAGTCAATGACCTGATCGGGGTGCAAATCCTGACCCATGTTCAGGACGGCCAGATCGGCGCAGCGTCTGCCCTGATCCATCAGGTGATGCACAGCAAGAAGACGGTCCCCACCATCAACTCCTTGATTGACATCAATTACTGTGCAGCCCTGATTGGAGTGGCTTCAAAGCAATACAGTGAAGCCCGCAAAATGTACCAGTTGTGCCTTCAGATCCATCACCAGTTCGCATGGGCCATCACACCCAGACGACAGAAGATGTATGAGGCCCTTGAGCAACAACTGGCCGCAGGTTGACCCTGCCCATGCAGCCTTGAAAATTTTTTCGAGGCCGAACACCTGTCTCGCACAGGTGTTTTTCATGGTTGTCTTCATTTTAGTTACACAATCTGAAAATCTCTGTTGGTTTTCCTGGCCCAGAGCAGGCACATATTTCAGGAGTTTTCAGGTTTCGTAACATAAGCTGTTTTTGTTTCTTTCAACCGATTTGTGTGGTCCCCACATCCAAGCTCGCATCTTCAGGCGATGGCTGAAGAACTTCCAGAGATCATGTGTAACAAAGAGGTAACGATGCGTAAAGTTCAGTTTTCTGCCCTCACCCTGCTCAGCGTGGCCTTGATGGCTTGCGGAAGCAACCAGACCCCCAATGCTGCACAGCAGAACAAGTCCACCGTCAATGTGAGCCAGCAGGTTGGAGAGGGCTTCTGGTCCACTTCGGGCAGCAAAATCATCGACCAGAACGGTCAAGTGGTTCGCATGACTGGCATCAACTGGTTCGGCTTTGAAACCGCCAACTTCATGCCCCACGGTCTGTGGAGCGTCAACTACAAAGATGTGCTGAATCAGGTGAAAGCCATGGGTTTCACCGTCTTGCGCATTCCTTTCTCCAACGAAATGCTGAGTGGCCCCAAAATGCCCTCGGGCCTGAACGACTTTGCCAACCCCGAGCTGAAAGGCCTCAACAGCCTGCAAATTCTGGACAAAATCATCGAGCACTCGGGCACCATTGGCCTGAAAATCTTCTTGGACCGTCACCGTCCTGATTCTGCAGGACAATCCCACCTCTGGTACACCTCTGCTTACCCTGAAAGCAAATGGATCTCCGACTGGGTGTTCCTGGCCAACCGTTACAAAGGCAATCCCACCGTGGTCGGTGCCGACCTCCACAACGAGCCCCACTCTGTGGACGGTGCCGGTCCCAACTCCTGCTGGGGATGTGGTGATCCTGCACAGGACTGGCGTCTGGCTGCAGAAAAAGCCGGAAACGCCATTCTGGCTGTCAACCCCGACTGGCTGATCATTGTGGAAGGCAACGAGTGCTGGGCCAGCGATGGCAGCGCCGTGAAACCCAACCAGTGGAACCCCAACCCCAACATGAACTGCAACTGGTGGGGCGGAAACCTGATGGGTGCGCAGACTTTCCCTGTGCGCCTCACCAAACCCAACAAACTGGTGTACTCCAGCCACGATTACGGCATGAGCGTGTACAACCAGCAACCCTGGTTCACCGATCCCAGCTTCCCTGCCACCCTTGAGCCCCACTGGGACAAATACTGGGGTTACCTCGTCAAAAACAACATCGCACCAGTGATTGTGGGTGAGTTCGGCAGCACCCTGCAGGACCCCAAAGATCAGGTTTGGTTGCCCAGCCTGCTGAAATACCTGGAGAAGATCGGTGCAAGCTGGACCTACTGGTCCCTGAACCCCAACTCGGGTGACACCAAGGGCATCCTGCTGGATGACTGGAAAACCATCGACACCGTCCGTTACAACGTGGTGAAACCTTACCTGGTGCCCCTCTCTGGAGGCGGAACCCCCACCAACCAGGCTCCAACGGTGGCCATTTCCAACCCTGCCAGCAACACCAACTTTGCTTCAGGTGCAACCATCACCGTGAGCGCCACCGCTTCTGACAGTGACGGCACGGTGGCCAAAGTGGACCTTTATGTGGATGGCGTCCTCAAACAAACCAAAGCCGCTGCACCTTACACCTTCAGTGTTGCTGGACTGACCAACGGGAGTCACACCTTGAAAGTTGTTGCCACCGACGACAAAGCCGCCACCTCTGAAGCCTCTGTTGCCGTTTCTCTGGGCACCACCACCGGACCTGTCACCGAATACTGTACGGACTTCCACACCATCCGGGTGGGCAACTACATCTATGTGAACAACACCTGGGGCAGTGCAAAAACCAATGGCCAGCCCTACAAGCAGTGCCTGCAAGAGCGCACCGTGAACGGGGTCAAACAATACGGCTGGAACTGGAACTGGCCCGGCTACGATCCCACCGTGTACGCCTACCCCGAGATTGTGTACGGCTGGAAGCCCTGGGACACCATGACCTCCACCGACCCCCGCTTCCCCATGAAAATCAACGGCATGCCCAACGTGCAAATGACCTGGGATGTGGAAGGCACCCGCACCGGACACTACGACTTCGCCCCCGAGATCTGGTTCACCTCCACCCCCGGCGATGGAGCTGCCCGTCCTCAGGACATCACCACCGAAATCATGCTCTGGCTGGATTACGATGCTGGTACCAACCCTGCAGGCAGCAAAGTGGCCACTTCTGTGATTGATGGCGTCACCTATGATGTGTACAAAGCCCGCATCTCTGGCGGTGGAGCCACTTGGGATTACCTGGCTTACAAAGGCCCAGCTGGACGCAACACCGGTTCCATCTCCATCACCAAGTTTGCTCAGGATGCAGTGGCCAAAGGCCTTGCCAACGGCGAGCACTACATGAGCGGTGTCGAGTTCGGCGATGAGTCCTCGGGCGGCACTGGCAACATCTGGGTCAAGAAATATGAAATCACCGTTGGAACCGCCAATGTGGCTCCCACCGTGGCGATCAGCAGTCCCACCGAAGGCCAGAGTTTCGTCTCGGGCAGCACTGTGAATGTGACCGCCACTGCAAGTGACACCGACGGCACCGTCAGCAAAGTCGACTTCTATGTCGATGGTGTCCTCAAACTCTCCGACACCACCGCCCCCTACACCTACGCTGCCACCGGCCTCACCGCAGGGGCACACGCCATCCGTGCAGTTGCCACCGACAACGGCGGAGCTTCCAGCAGCGTCACCCGCAACATCACCATTCAGGCCAACGCTGCCCCCACCCTCAGCGTTTCTACCCCCACCGAAGGTCAGAACTTCGCCACGGGAACCACCGTCAATGTCTCCGCCACCGCCACCGACAGTGACGGCGTCGCCAAAGTCGAGTTCTTCGTGGATGGCGTGCTCAAAGCCACCTCCACCCTGGCACCTTACAGTTACGCTGCCACCGGCCTCACCTCTGGAGCCCACACCGTGCGGGTGGTCGCCACCGACACCAAAGGTGCAGCCAGCACCGTCACCCGCAACATCACCGTGGGCACCGTGAACACCCCCCCCACCCTGAGTGTCACGAGCCCCACCGAAGGCCAGAGTTTTGCTGCAGGAGCAAGCATCAACATGGCTGCGACAGCCACGGACAGCGATGGGGTGGCGCGGGTGGACTTCTACATCGATGGGGTGCTCAAGCTTTCTGACACCACTGCACCTTACAG
>NZ_JQKG01000042.1 GCF_000745915.1 Deinococcus misasensis DSM 22328 | reverse complement strand
GCCGAGAGCCGAGAGCCGAGAGCCGAGAGCCGAGAGCATGATGTCCAACACAGTAAAAATCGTCAAGGCATTTGTGTAGGGGCGAGGCATGCCTCACCCTTGATTGCTCTGGCAAAAGCTTTTTTGGCCCTCGGCCCTATGCCCTCGGCTCTCGGCTGTATCACCCTCAGACCTCACCTCAAACCCACCGTATACACGTATAATCAAACCATTCGTCGCTCTACACTTTGTCTGGGCGAACAGCAGGCGAGGTGAACATGAAACGCGGTTTTCAGACCAGAAGTCCTTCCAGCACACCAGAGATGATTGCCAATGCCCTCAGGCAAGCCATCATTCAGGGCAAGTACCGTGGCGGGGAACCTTTAAGGCAAGACGAGGTGGCCTCCGAATTCGGGGTCAGCAAAATTCCTGTCCGGGAAGCCCTTTACCAACTGAAAGCCGAGGGTCTGGTCACCTTCATTCCCAACCGGGGTTCGGTGGTCAGTGAACTGTCCATCGAGGAGGTCGATGAGATCTACCTGATGCGCGAAGCTCTGGAACCCACCCTTCTGGTGCGCTCCATTCCTGCCCTCACCCCCACCGATTTCATCCGGGCCAGAGGTTTGCTGGACGTGATGGACGAGACCGAAGACCCCGCCAGCCTTGCTGAACTCAACTGGGAGTTTCACGCGACCCTTTATGGTGCAGCCAACCTGAACCGTTTGCTGGAAAGCATCCGGGTTTTGCACACCAACTCTGCCCGTTACATGGCCATTTATCTGGGTGGCGAAGACCGCAACAAAACCTCCCAGCAAGAACACCGCAACCTGCTGCAGGCCTGCACCGAAAAAGACCTGGACCGTTCCAGAGCCCTGCTCATCGAGCACCTTGAAACGGCCAAGCACCACTTGTTGGGCATTTTGCGTCAGGGGTAAAGCAGAGCCGAGAGCCTTGTAGGGGCTACGCGTGCGTCGCCCAGAAGCCGAGAGCCGAGAGCCGAGAGAATCGTTCCACACGTATAAAACATTATCAAGGGGAACTGTAAGGGCGCAGCGTGCTGCGCCCTTCATTGCTTCAGCCAAAGCTTTCTTTTGCTCTCGGCCCTGAGCTCTCGGCCCTCGGCATTTTTGAGCCCTCGGCCTCCTCGTCAATCCGCGTATCTGGAAACCAGATGCCGTCCAATGATCATGCGTTGCACTTCACTGGTGCCTTCGCCAATCAATGTCAGGCGGTTGTCGCGCCAGAAACGTTCCACAGGGTACTCCTTGATATAACCGTATCCCCCGAGGATCTGGATGGCATTGTCACAGGCCCGATTTGCAGCTTCTGAAGCATACAGTTTGGCTTTGGCTGCCGTTTCTGTGAAGGGCATCCCTGCATCTTTGAGGTGGGCAGCCTTGGAGATCAGCAAACGGGCAGCTTCCAGTTCGGTGCTCATGTCTGCGAGCTTGAACTGGATGGCCTGATGGTGGGCAAGGGATTTGCCAAATTGCACGCGGCCCAGAGCATAACGGGTGGCGTATTCCATTGCCCCTCTGCCCAGTCCCAGAGCCATGGCTCCAATACCAATGCGGCCACCATCCAGCACACGCATCACGTCTTTGAAGGCCTCTCCCCTTTTGCCCAGCAAAGCTTCTTTTGGCAGGTGGATGTCTTCAAAGATGATCTGCGCAGTGTCGCTGGAACGCAGTCCCAGTTTGTCTTCTTTGCGGCCCACACTGAAACCTTGCACTTCATCGCGGTTGAACACAAAGGCACTGATCCCATCGGTTTTGCTTTTGCCTTCTCTGGGGGCATCGGTCCGGGCAATCACCACATAGGTGCCTCCCACAGAGCCTTGCGTGATGAAGTTTTTGGAGCCGTTCAAAATCCAGCTGCCATCAGGTTGTTCAACAGCTCGGGTTTGCAGTCCGCCAGAGTCTGATCCACTTCCGGCTTCAGTGAGGCCCCATGCCCCGAGTTTTTTTGCACTCGCCAGATCCGGGATGTGTTTCTTTTTCTGTTCTTCGTTCCCTGCAATCAGGATGTGTCCCTGACACAGGCTGTTGTGACTGGCCACCGTCAGGCACAGGCTTCCATCAATGGCTGCCAATTCTTCAATGAGCAGGGCAAAAGTGTGCATCGAGAGGCCAGAGCCACCATATTCCTCTGGGGTACAGGCACCCATCACGCCCATTTCGCCAAGGGCTTTGACCAGATCCATGGGAAAAGCTCCGGTCTGGTCACGCTCTGCTGCGCCGGGTTCTGCTCGGGTCAGCAAGAAGTCTTTGAGGCTTTCGACCATGGCTTTTTCTTCGTTTGTGATGTCAAACCACATCCGTGTTTCTCCTTTGAGAGGGAATAGAAAGGCATACCCGCGTTTTTGCACATCGGGTGAAAGGCATTCTGGGGTTGCTGAAAACATATTACACTTTTTTCGTGATGCGTTGTAAAATTGTCATACGTTCACCCATCATGACCTGAAAGTGCGTTTTGCAAGCTGCGTTGTTTCCCTGATCATCAATACAGAGCGAGGCACACCTCGCCCCTACATCAGTCACAAGATTCCCTTTCTGCCCTTCAAAACTTCTCACCCCTGCCATGCTCTCGGCCCTTGGCATCCCCCACGAGGTTCTTATGCTGCACCTTGAACACCACGGCCCCATTGCCCGCCTGACCCTGGCCTCGCCAGAAAACCGCAATGCCCTGAGCCCTCAAATGGTTCAGGATTTGCTGGGAGCATTTGAGGACCTGAAAACCCATGCTTCCACCAGAGCCATTGTGCTCAGCGCCGAAGGCAAGGTGTTTTGCAGCGGTGCAGACCTCAAAAACCTCCATCACCTGCTGTCGGCCAGCAGTGAGGACAACCTGCAGGACTCACGTCAACTGGCACGGCTTTTTGAAACCATCTACACCCATCCCAAACCCATCATTGCAGCCATTGAAGGCAAAGCCATTGCTGGAGGAGCAGGCTTGGCCAGCGCTTGTGATCTGGTGGTGGCCTCCAGCGAAGCCAGTTTTGCTTACACCGAAGTGAAACTCGGGTTTGTCGCGGCCATTGTGATGGTTTTCTTGCTGCGTTCTGTGGGCGAAAAACATGCCAGAGAACTGCTCTTGACTGGAGACGCCATCTCTGCCGCCGAAGCTTACCGGATGGGCCTGATCAACCGCCTGACCGAACCCGGACAGGCCCTTTCCAGAGCCATGCAACTTGCAGAGCACATCGCAAGGAACTCTCCAGTTGCCCTGAGCAGCACCAAAACCCTGCTGGCCAACCTGCCCTCCATGGGCCTGCATGAAGCTTTGCAGCATGCAGCCCAGATGAACGCATGGGCCAGAACCACCAGCGACCTCAAAGAAGGCATCACCAGTTTTCTGGAAAAACGTGCTCCCAAATGGCAGGAGCCTTCCGATGGATGATGTGCAACCCATCAAATATGTGGAATGCCCCAGGGATGCATGGCAGGGCCTCAAGCATTTTGTACCCACTGAAACCAAAATCACCTACTTGAATGCTTTGCTGGACGCCGGTTTCACCCATCTGGATCTGGGTTCTTTTGTCAGTGCAAAGGCTGTGCCCCAGATGCGTGACACCGAAGATGTGCTCTCTGGTTTGCCAGACCCTGCAGGCCGGGATTACCTCTGCATTGTTGCCAACCAGAAAGGCATGGAACGGGCCATGCTACAACCGAAAGTCACCAGTGTGGGGTTCCCCCTGTCCATCTCAGAAACCTTCCAGAAACGCAATGCCAACCAGAGCCTTCAAGAAGCATGGGCATTGGTTGAGCAACTCAAAGCCCAGACAGACGCAGCCCACAAAAATCTGGTGGTGTACCTGTCCATGGGTTTCGGCAACCCTTATGGTGATCCATGGAGCCCTGACAGGGTTCAAGATGCCCTTTTGCGTCTCAGGGATCTGGGGGTGGATCAGGTGGCTCTGGCAGACACTGTAGGGACAGCCACTCCGGAACAAATTGCACAGGTGTGCCGGTTTCTGGAAAGTGGTCTATACAGTCACGCACCCGGTTTACATTTGCATGCCAGACCTGAAGAAGCACTGGCTCTGGTGCAGGCTGGATTGCGTTCAGGAATCCGCTGGTTTGAAGGTGCCATAGGAGGTTTTGGCGGTTGTCCTTTTGCCAAAGATGAGTTGGTGGGCAACTTACCCACCGAGCAAATCATGGGTGTTTTGCGTCCAGAATTCCATCTGAATCAGGAGATCTTAAGACTCTCTCAAAGCATTTTCTGTGACCCATGAGCAGACTTTTAAGAACAAGTGTGTAACAATTGATGGGTGTGGAGATGGGGTCAGAACGGTCCCTAGTGCATCTGTTCTGTACCATAAAGGGTAGATGCTTCATCTCGTGAGGTCTTTTCCTGATGCTTGAACAAACCCCGAACGTACGCAATGACGACATTGATATCGTCAAACTATTTGGCACGCTGCGCAGAAATGCCCTATTGATTGGAATCAGCGTGGCACTCACTGGTGGACTTACTTATCTTATCAGTCAACAGCAAACTCCAACTTATGAAGCTGTCAGCAGCATGATTGCAGTTCGCTCAGAAACTGGAAACATGACCCTGAACAACACCCTGGTTTCTGCTCCTCCATTGCCACAGGGTGCAGTGGAAAAGGCCATTCACAGCCGCTCTGTCACACAGGACATCATTGCAGGCCTTCAGGAAAGCAAATTGTCCAGAGCCGAGCAACAAGCCATCATCGATGACCTGAACCGCGAATTGAGCCGCAACAGCTTCGATCGCCTCAAGGTCAGGGCACGGCTGGACAACCAGTTGACAGGGGTTTATGAAATCACCGCACAATCCAACACCCCTGAAAGTGCACAGGTGCTTGCCAATGCAGCGGTGCAAGCGGTCATCAACTGGGACATTCAACGCGCCACTGCCCGACTTGTCAGGGCAAAAGGCAGCCTCGAACAACAACTGGCTTCTCTGAACCAGAGCATCAGGGCCAGCAGAAACAACAGCATTGAACAACAAACCTTCATCGCCACCCGTGCAAGTGTGTTGCAAAACCTGGCCCAGATGGAGGTGTTTGTCAAAGCCGCCACTGGAACACTCAACCTTGTGGCAGAAGCCGAAGTGCCCTCTGAGCCGGTCTCGCCCAAACCTCTGCGCAGTGCAGCTCTGGCGGCCCTGCTGGCATTCTTGCTGGCGTCTGGATTTGCCCTGATTTCAGATGCCCTTCGCAAACGCATTGAGTCGGACGAAGACCTCACTGCTTTTGGAGCTCCCGTGCTGGGCAAGTTGCCCAAACTGGCCGGGAAAACCTTGCAAAGAGGGATCATCGAAAGTGCACGTTCTGGCATGCTCTATGAAGCCATTGGCTTCTTGCGCGTCAGCCTTTTGAGCTACACAGAAGGCAACACCAACACCCGTCGCTTTGTGGTTTCCAGTTCCCGTTCAGGCGAAGGCAAAAGCAGTGTCACTGCTGCCCTGGCAGAAGGCCTGGCCAACTCGGGCATGAAAGTCTTGATTGTTGATCTGGACTTGCACCGTCCCACCCAACACAAGGTGTGGTCTCAAATCAAACCCCTGGGCTGGCATGCCTTGCCCGGTGCAGAAGCCAACCCAACCGTACCTGCTCGGGACATTCAAACCGCACTGAGCAACCCCAAAGCTGCTCAGGCTTTGCAGGTGAGCCAGGGCATCGACATGTTGCCCGCAGGTGTTCCACAACGTTCAGCCGCCCATGTGATCAACAGTTCCAAATTGCAGGACCTGCTGAGCAGCTGGGACAGCGGATACGATGTGGTGCTTCTGGACAGTCCACCCATTTTGGCGCTTGCAGATGCCCTGACCATTTCTCGTTTTACCCAGGGCATTTTGATGGTGGTTGAAGCCAATCAGACCACTGCAGCCAATGTGGATGCCACCCTCAAAAACATTCGCACTGCCGGCTGCAATTTGATTGGCTTTGTGCTCAATAAAGTGACCAGTCGCAAAGACGGCTACTACTATTACTACTACAGTTACCGTCCAGAAGCCGAAAAAGTCCGGAAGCAGTGATGCTCTTGTACCGGTTTATGGTACAATCTTGTTTGGGTAGTTTTATTCCTTAAGGGGGTATTCAATGAAAAAGAAAGCCATCATCATCGCAGCACTGCTGGGAGTTGCCGCAGTCGGACCCACTTCCGTTGCATTTGCTCAAACCGTTACTGCAAGTGAACTCAGTGGCCTCAGTGGCTTCCAAGTGCTTGACATCCTGATCAAAGCCACCAGCATTGGTAAAGTCTCTGATGCACAGCTGCAGAGCCTCGTGCCTACCCGTTCCAATGGCGCTGAGCAACTCTACAAACTCGTGCTGAGCAAAACCTGCTTGCAGCAAACCACCCTCGACAACCTGATCACCCTGGGTGATCAAAAAGCCACCAACCTGCTGGTTGCCAAGGCTGCTGTGGAATTCCGCACCTGCAAACCTGTCAACGACGCTGCCCTTGCCGCAGACCTCAATGCAGGCAAAGTGGACTTCAGCAATGCAGGCAGCCTGCAATCCTTCCTGGTGAGCAGTGGCAACAGCGCAGCTGTGCGTGACCTGCTCAACGGCGTCACCCCCACTCGCTAAGCTTTTTAAAAAAACAGTCGCCATCAACATGGCGACTGTTTTTTTATCTCTGCTGGAGGCCCAATGTTGATCATCAGAATTCTGGCACTGCCCCTCATGGTTTTGTTTGGGGTTCTCGCATACTCCAATGTCCAATTGTACCAGAGCACCGTTTTGATCCAGAAAAGCAACAAAGCCCTGGAAGATTTTGAATTTGATCAGGCCATTCAACTGGCAAATTCAGCCATTGATCATTTTCAATACAACGCAGATGCCCATCTCAATCTGGCAAACATCAATGGGGTCTTGTGGATGTTCCGAAAAGAAAAAAGCTACCGGGATGCCATGGACCAGGCTTACCAGAAAGCCACTTCTTTAAATCGAGCCAATGCAGTGTATTTTTACAAATGGTCATCTTCTTATGCAAATCCGGGGGATTACCAGCAGGCGCTCGTTTATATCGATAAAGCCATCGCTCTGGATCCAAATGGCGGAGGCTACTACTACGAAAAAGGCATTTATCTGGAAGCGCTGGGGAAAAAACAAGAAGCCCTTTCTGCATATCAAACTTCGCACGATCTCAGTAAATTGGCCCTTGTGATGAAAGACATCCAGCGGCTCAAAGGAAGCCTTGAAAATGAATAAAGTCAGTGGGTTGTTTCGTTTTCTCGCCCTCATTGTCTGTAGCCTTGCCCTTTGCGTTGTGGCCCTTGCTGGAGGAGGAGGAACCGACTGGGGTTTCATGGTGATTGGAGTGGCAGGCAGCCTGGCTTCATTTTTCACACTGCTGTGGGCTGTTTTCGAACCCAAAGCCAGAGCTTCAAAAACCTTCAGCGGTCTTGTGGGATTGCTGCTGCTCTGGATCTGGGTGAGTGTGGGACAAGCGGTTTATCTCAAAGAGGCCTGGCTGTGGGCGGGCATCTGGACCGCCACTCTGGGCCTGGGATGGAGCATTCACCTTCTTGCCCGTGAAAAAACGCTGTCATACTTTCATGGGGTTTTCTTTGTGTCTTCTGTGCTGGTTTTGACCATCAGCTGGTTTGAGTGGCAAGCCATCCCCCTCCCCTTTGAGAACATCTTGATTCCCAATCCCAAAAGCACAGCCATCACAGGTCCCTATTTCAATGCTGCACACTTTGGTGGCTATCTGGTGTTCAACAATGCCTTCCTGATGGGCACCCTTTTGCTGCGAAAATTTGATGCCCTCAGCCTGTTGTCCATCCCTCTGCTGGTCTATTCCAACTGGGTCTTGATGCAAACCGATTCAAGCAGCATTCCTGTGGCCCTTCTGATGCTTCCCTTGATGATCCTGCTGTGGGTGATCAGCAAAAACTGGAAATGGGGTGTTTTCCTGTCTGGAATCACTGTGCTTGCCAGCATTCTGGGTGTTTTGTTTTTCAATACACCCCAGGGCCAGGCGATTTTCCAGGCCAACAAACAAACCATTGGCCTTTCCAACAGTTGGCCCAAGTTCATCGAAGGCAGAGAGGCTGTCTGGTCTTACGGAGAACGCATGTGGGCAGACGCCCCATGGACGGGTCTTGGGATTGGACAATTCAGCATTCTCTCTGCTTCTTACCGCAATGACCCACGGGAAACCCAGGCTTCTGTTGACCGGCAATTTGTCAATTATGCCCACAGCGATTACCTGCAAATGTTGAGTGAAGTGGGCATCATCGGACTGGCCCTTTTTCTGCTCTTGAATGCATCCGTGATCTTGCTGGGTTTGATCAAGAGAAAACCTGCAGCATTGATTGCTGCAGGTTCGGCTGTAGGGTATCTGATCACTGGAATCTATGATTCACACATCACTTTTATTCCTGCAACCATGTTGATTTTTTATGCTTTCATGGGCCTGGCCTACGCCGAAAACCGTCAGGTCAACAACTTGATGGTTGACTCAGGCACCAACTCCCGCAAACCGGCCCTCACAGAGCGGTGATCGCTTCTCTGGGCGCTGCGGTAAAGGGGTTCCAGACGATCCAGCAGCCAATTCTCGTTGGGGGTTTCCAGGCTGGCCACGAAGATTTCTTCGTGGCTGGTTTTGCTGACCCCTTCGCTGGAGGTCAACAACTCTTCATAAAGCTTTTCTCCGGGGCGCATGCCTGTGAACTCAATGTCGATGTCTTTTGCTCCGGAAAGTTGAATCAAATCCCGGGCCAGATCGGCAATTTTGACCGGTTGTCCCATGTCCAACACATACACATTGCCGTTTCCTGCCAGACCGCCTGCCTGCAGCACAAGGCGTGACGCCTCTGGAATGGTCATGAAGTAACGGGTCATGTCCGGGTGGGTGACTGTGATGGGACCACCTTCTTTGATTTGCCGCATGAACGTGGGAACCACACTGCCCCGGGAACCCAATACATTCCCGAATCTCACAGACATGAAGGCCTGACCAGGACGTACTTTCTGTGCATATGTGGCCACCACCATCTCAGCAATGCGTTTGGTGGTCCCCATCACTGAGGTGGGATTCACAGCCTTGTCCGTCGAAATGTTGACAAACCGTTCCACCCGGAACTCCAGGCACAATGTGGCAACGTTTTTGGTGCCAAAAATGTTGTTCAGGACAGCCTGACAGGGGGACTCTTCCATCAGAGGCACATGCTTGTGTGCTGCTGCATGGAAAACCACCTGGGGCATGTACTGCTGGAACACAAAACGCAGCCGTTCATGGTCCCTGACATCTCCAATGAGGGTGATGAATTCTATTTCAGGCCAGTTGCGCAACAATTCCTGTTGCAGTGTGAAAATGCTGTTCTCGCCACGACCAAACAGAATCACTTTTCGTGGATAAAACCTGACAATTTGACGGACCACTTCAGAGCCAATGGATCCTCCAGCACCCGTCACCAGAATCACTTTCTGCTTCAGGTAATCTGAAATCCTTGCAATGTCCAGATCGGCGGGAGGACGCCGCAACAGGTCTTCCAGATTCACATCACGGATCTGGGAAATCTGGATCTGGTCTCCGACCAATTCATAGAGTGCAGGAACCACTTTGTAGGTCAAATTTGCAGCTTTGGAAGCGTTGACCACTTTCCGAATCACTTCACCTGCTGCAGAGGGAATCGCCAGCAGAACCATGTCCGCTTGGTACTTGCGTGCTGCGTTGGAAAGGTGGTCCAAGTCACCTGCAACAGGAACCCCATGAATGCGTTTTCCCCTGAGGGACATGTCATCGTCCAGGAAAGCCACAGGAACCATGCCTTGCTCAGGATGTCGCAACATCTCCCTGACGAACATGGAACCGGCATCCCCTGCACCGATCACCAGAACACGTCTGGAGGTCCCCGTTCCAATGGACACCACCCTGCGGGCATTTTCATAGCTTGTGCGCACCAGAAAACGGATTCCAGTCAAACTGGCCAGAGAAACCAGCAATGCAATCAGGGGGACACTGCGCGGCACTGAAGGAAGGTAAAAGCTGATGGCTGTGCTGATCACGAAAGAAGTCAGCACGGCTTTGAGGAGGGTAGCCAGGTCTCCCAGGCTGAACCTTTGCCACACCTGAAGATTCATCCGAAAATACAAAATCAGGAATGTTTTGTAGACCACACCAATGCCAGTCAGGTACAACATGGCCCTGTAGTACTGGTCATCAATGTTGAAAGAACCCAACCTCAACCAGAATGCGATGGGAACTGCTGCACTCCAGATCAGCAAATCCACCAGAAACTTCACATGAACACTGCGCATCATCACCTCCTGTTGATCACCAAAATCGCTTTCTCTGTGGCCTCCTGCTGAAACTTGCAGGTCTCCACACAGCCCATTTTGCTTTTAAAATCCCAACTGGACTTCTTCAACCATCTATATTATGTCCACTTGACACGGCAAAGAGGCGAGTTTCATCACATCATCCACCACATCAGCAAAAGCATGCATGTCTTGCACAGACAGGGTGGGATGCACCAGAAACATCAAAGAGCTTTCTCCAAGTTCACGTGCCACAGGCAAGCGTTCTTGTGGTCCATATCCCCGATCAACAAAAGCTTTTTCAAGATAGATCTCTGAGCAAGATCCAGACAGGCAGGGGACCCCTCTCTGGGACACTTCTTGCATGATGCGGTCACGGGTCCAGCCCTCCGCCAGTTGGTCTTGCTGCACGAACAAATAATACTTGTAGTAGGCATGAAAGACATCTTCAGGTGGCAGGGTCAACCTGAAAGCATCCCACCTGGAAAACCTTTCATTCAAGACTGCAGCGTTTGCACGGCGCTTTTCAATCCACTCTGGCAGCTTCTGCAACTGGAGACGCCCAATCACAGCCTGTACTTCGAGCATTCGCCAGTTGGTGCCAAAAGACTCGTGCAACCAGCGGAAACCTGGAGGATGATCTTTCAGGTAAACCGCATCGTAAGACTTTCCGTGGTCTTTGTAAGCCCAGGCTTTCTTCCAGAGGTCGGTGTCGTTGAGGGCCAGCAATCCTCCCTCTCCACCTGTGGTCAGAATCTTGTCCTGACAGAAAGAAAATGCACCTGCATGACCAATGCTGCCAACAGGTTTGCCCTTGTAAAAAGCACCATGCGCCTGTGCACAGTCTTCGATCACAATCAGGTTGTGCTCGGCAGCGAGCTCCATGATGGGGTCCATGTCTGCTGGCCATCCTGCAAGGTGCACCACAATGATGGCTCTGGTTTTGGAGGTGATCAGGGGACGGATGGTGTCTGCAGTGATGTTTTGTGAGACCGGGTCCACATCTGCAATGATGGGAATGGCACCTCGCATCACAGCAGCACTTGCGGAAGCAATGAAAGTGCGGGTGGTGGTGATGACCTCATCACCCTCTCCAATGTCAAACGCATACAAAGCCAATTCGAGGGCCAGCGTTCCGTTGTGCAAAGCAATGGCATGCTTGACGCCAAGGTATTCTGCATACTCCTGCTCAAATTTGCGTGCTTCCTGTCCTGTCCAATAGTTGACACGACCACTTTGCAAAACGGCAGTCACCGCCTGAATTTCATCCTGTTCAAACTGAGGCCAGGGGGCCCATCTGGTTCCCAACATGTTTGCTCCTTGAGACAGTGAAGATCACTGTGTTTTTGGCTTGATTGGTCTGGCAGGTGTACCCACCACAGTTTGCCGCTCGGGCACAGGAGCGGTCACTGTTGCACCTGCTCCCACCGTACTCCATGCACCAATGTTGATGCCTGGAATGACGCAGGTTCCCACCCCGAGAAAAGCACCTTCTCGCACATGCACCGAGCCTGCCAGATGGCAGCCCGGGGCAAGGTGCACATGGTCTTCAATGATACTGTCATGGTCCACAGTAGACGCAGTGTTGACAATCACATGTTGACCAATTCGAGCATCAGGTTGCACCACAGCTCTGGCAAAAACCACTGTTCCTGCACCCACCCGAGCGGTGGGACTGACGTATGCAGTGGGGTGAACCGCACAGATCCATTCTACATGGGGATGGTCATGTGCAATTTTTTGACGTATGGCATTGTTGCCAATGGCAATCACCGCTTGCTGAACATCGGACAGCAACTCCACACTGCCCAGCACAGGCAAACCGGCCAGCGAAGTTCCCCAGAGGGCCTCTCGATCATCCAAAAAACCGGAAACCTTCTTGCCCATGGCTTGCAAGGTGTCCAGCACCACCCGGGCATGTCCACCTGCACCCACAATGACCAGATCCAGATTCACTTGCCTTCTCCCTGTGAACCCGTGAATCTGGACATGGTGGCTTCACCTGCGGCACTGATTCCTTCGCGTTTGAACACTTTTTGAACGGTCATCCAGAGAATCTTGATGTCCAGCACAAAAGACTGGTGGTCCACATACCACACATCAAGCCGGAACTTTTCTTCCCAGGAAATGGCATTGCGGCCATTGACCTGTGCCCATCCTGTGACACCCGGACGGGCTTCGTGTCTTCTGGCTTGCTCAGGGGAATAAAGGGGCAGGTACTCCATCAGAAGGGGGCGAGGACCCACCAGGCTCATCTCCCCTTTCAGGACGTTCCAGAGTTCAGGGAGTTCATCCAGCGATGTCTTGCGCAAGAATTGTCCCAGAGCAGTGAGCCGCTCAGCGTCTGGCAAATCCCGGCCTTGCGCGTCTCTGGCATTTCGCATGGTCCGGAATTTGATCATGCGAAAAGGTCGGCCTTTCAACCCCGGACGCACCTGTGAGAAAATCACAGGTGCACCCATGTTGCGCCAGATGAACAGGGCAATGACCAGCATGGGCAGGGCCAGCAAAACCAGAGCCAGTGCAGACACCAGCACATCAAAAAGGCGTTTGATCATTGCAAAATCTCCAACAACACAGCGTTCACCTTCTCAACAGCATACTTGGATTCCACAAGTTCACGGCTTTTTCTGGCCATGGCTTCCATCAACCCCGGTTGTTCAATCATTTGCAACATGGCCTCTACAAGCCCTGCACTTTCCTTGACCGGAACCAGAAAACCATTGACCCCATGTTCCACGGTCTCACGGCATCCGGGGGTGTCTGTGGTGATGATGGGCCTTTGCATGCTCATGGCTTCCAGCACCGATCTGGGTGTTCCTTCACGGTAAGAAGGCAGCACATACACAGAACTGTACTGTGCAATAAAAGGCCTCACATCTTTGGTGGCGCCAAGGTATTTGACGGTCCCAGCCGACACCCACCCATCCAATTCCGCTTGAGAAATGGCATTTGGGCTGGGATCTGTGGGACCCAGCAAATAGAACTCTGCCTCCGGATGTTTCTGTTTCACCTGACGGGCCGCTTCAGCATACTCACGGATGCCTTTGTCCCGCAGCAGTCGAGCAATGAGCAGAAAACGCGCCGGGCCTGAAGGCAAAGGTTCAGGCGCAAAGAACGCCACATCCACCCCAGAGCCATTGACAATGCGAATTTTTTCCGCAGAGGTCAACCCTTCTTGCACGAACAGATCCCGGTCATCTGGATTCTGAAAAATCACGGTACGGTTCACACTGAGGGCCATTCTGTACAGCATGCGACTGAGCGTTTTGATCAGCGGTCTGGCATCATCGCTGAAGGTGTAACCCAGACCCGTGATCATGGAAACAATTTTGGGTACACCGGCCGATCTGGCGGCCAGAGACCCGAACACCACAGGCTTGATGGTGTAAGAAAACACCACTGCTGGCTTGAGCTTCACAAACAGCCTGCGGTATGCCTGAAACAACTTCAAGTCCCCTTTCAGGCTGATCCCTGAACGCTGCAAAGGCACAGTGTGGTACTGGATGCCCCAATTTTGCAGGGTTGAGCGCACCTCCGGGTCGTCTTCAGGGGCAACCGCATGGACCTGATGCCCATGGGAAACCAGATCTTGAAGCATGCGCCCCCTGAAATTGATCAGGGAAGGCGCATATCCAGCAAGCACAACAATGGTTTTAGACTTTGTAGAACTCACGATACCAGTCCACGAAGTTCTGGATGCCCACTTCAATGGGGGTGGCAGGTTTGAATCCAACGTCTCGGGTCAGGTCATCCACATCGGCGTAGGTGGCGGGCACGTCTCCGGGCTGCATGGGCAACATGTTTTTCATGGCTTCCATGCCAAGGCATTGTTCAAGGGTGCTGATCATGTATCCCAGTTCAACAGGACTGTTGTTGCCGATGTTGTAAATGCGGTAGGGGGCTTTGCTGGTTCCAGGATCTGGATGGCTGCCATTCCATTCAGGGTTGCTGATGGCGGTGTTGTCCGTCACACGCACCACGCCTTCCACGATGTCATCGATGTAGGTGAAGTCACGGCGCATGTTGCCATGGTTGAACACATCAATGGGTCGACCTTCCAGAATGGCTTTGGTGAAAAGGAAAAGGGCCATGTCAGGGCGTCCCCATGGACCATAAACCGTAAAAAACCGCAGACCCGTGGTGGGCAAACCATAAAGGTGACTGTAGGTGTGGGCCATCAGTTCATTGGCTTTTTTGGTGGCCGCATAGAGGCTCAGGGGATGGTCCACATTGTGGTGGATCGAGAAAGGCATGGTGGTGTTGGCCCCGTAAACCGAGCTCGAAGAGGCATACACCAGATGTTCAACATCATTGTGGCGACAGCCTTCCAGAATGTTGGTGAAACCCACCAGGTTGCTGTCGATGTAAGCATGGGGGTTTTCAAGGGAATAACGGACCCCTGCCTGAGCGGCAAGGTTCACAACTTTTTGGGGCTTTTCCTTCTCAAAAACCCCATAGATGCCTTCACGGTCAGAAAGGTCCAATTGGTAAAAGCGGTAATTGCTGTATTTCTCAAGACGCTGCATGCGAGCATGCTTCAGGCGCACATCATAATAGTCATTGACATTGTCGATTCCAATGACTTCATCTCCCCTTTCCAGAAAGCGCATGGCGAGGTGAGATCCAATAAAACCTGCGGTACCTGTGACCAGTATCTTCGTCATTTCACAAACTCCAGTAGAGAACTTCAGCGGAATGGGTTTCTTTGATGAACAGGGACTTGATGTCAGCAATCACACTCTGGGGTTTGAGCATGGCTGTGACCTTCTCATAACCCAGTTCTTTGTAAAAGCTGTGACACACAGCAACCACCACGGCGTCCAGGCTGTTGAACTGCTCCAGATCCACAGGGGTCAGTCCATATTCATGGTGGGCTTCCTGAGCATCGGCGAAAGGATCGTGGATCAGCACTTCAATGCCAAATTCTTCCAATTCCCGCACGATGTCAGGCACTTTGCTGTTGCGCAAATCTGGCACATTTTCCTTGAAGGTGAGGCCCAGAACACCCACACGCGCACCCTTGACACTGCGACCGGCTTTGATCAGCAGTTTGACCACTTTTTGGGCCACATAGCTGCCCATGTTGTCGTTGACCCGGCGACCAGAGAGAATCACTTCTGGATGGTAGCCAAGCTGTTCAGCCTTCTGGGTGAGGTAGTATGGATCGACCCCAATGCAGTGACCTCCCACCAGACCGGGAGAAAACTTCAGGAAGTTCCACTTGGTCCCTGCAGCTTCCAGCACATCCAGCGTACGGATCCCCAGTCGATCGAAAATCATGGCCAGTTCGTTCATCAGGGCAATGTTCAGGTCACGCTGGGTGTTTTCGATCACTTTTGCAGCTTCAGCGACTTTGATGGAGGCTGCCCGGAACACACCTGCAGTCACCACACTTTCGTAGACGGAGGCCACACGGTCCAGCGTTTCTGCATCCTGTGCAGAAACCACTTTGGTGACTTTGGTGATGGTGTGGACTTTGTCCCCGGGGTTGATGCGCTCGGGGGAATAACCCAACTTGATCTGTTTGAACAACTCCAGACCGGACACCCGCGCAAGAATGGGACCACAGTATTCTTCCGTCACCCCTGGATACACGGTGGACTCATACACCACCACTGCACCGTCAGAAACCACCTGACCGAGCATTTCCGAAGCCTTGCGCAAAGGGGTCAAGTCAGGATTGTTGTTCTCGTCGATGGGGGTGGGCACCGTCACGATGAAAAACGTGCGGTCTTTCAAATCCTCCGTCTGGTCACTCACCTTGAGACGGGTGGTTTTCAGTTCCTCGTTGTCCACTTCCAGGGTCCGGTCCAGGCCAGATTTCAGTTCACTGACCCGAGCAGCATTGATGTCGAATCCCACAGTGTCGTAGTGCTTTGCCAACTCCACTGCCAAAGGCAGACCGACGTATCCCAGACCAATCACACAAATTTTCTCTGACATCATATCCTCCGATGGTTTGAACTGTTTTGGATGAATTCTTCCCACATCTTGACCACTGCACTGGCACTGAAATGTTCCCGCACCAACTGCCGGGCTTGCTTGCCCATCAAGGCACGTTCTTCAGCAGAGAACTGCATCATGTTCCGCATTCCCTTTGCCAGGTGTGCTTCATCATTGGCTGGTACAACCAGCAGATGGTTTCCCTGCAAAGCCTGAACCCCTCCCACATTGGTGGTCACACACGCTTTGCCTGCTGCCATGGCTTCCAGCAGAGCATTGGGCATGCCCTCCCAGCGAGAGGAAAGCACAAAAGCATCAGCCGCGCGAAGGTGAGGTCTGATGTCACTGGAATCACCCACCAGATGGACACGGTCTTGCAGGTTCAAGGTGCCCACAAGCTCTTCCAGTTGTGCCCTGAGTGGACCTCCCCCCACCACGGTGAGTTCTGCTTCAGGCAATTCGGTCATGGCACGAATCAAAAGGTCATGCCCTTTGGCTTCGATCAAACGACCAATGGTGACCCAGCGGAAACGAGAAGCAGGCGAAACACTTTGCAGGGGCTCTTCAAAGAACACATCATCCATGGCATTGTTGATCACCTGGATCTTGCTGCCAGAAGTGATTTTTCGTTCGATGAGTTTGTTGCGGGTGTTTTCCGCATTGACCACCATCCCTCTGGACAAGAAATCCGTCCATTGCAACAGGCGGTCCTTGAAACCCTGAGCCTTTTCTGTGCGAATGCTGCCGATGGAAGGTTTTCTGGTCAACAGACTGCCCAGACGCGCAACCATGATGCCATGAAACATGAATCCGATCAGGCAATCCGGTTGAAACTGGCGCATTTCCTGCAGCACCCGGCCCAGGTTCTTGAACAGGCGTGAACGTCCATTGATGGGCAACGTCACCACATCCATTTTCTGACTGTCGATGCGTTGCTGGAAAGCATTGTCTTCCAGCAGTGAAATGATTTTCACTTTGTGGTCTTGCATCAACTTTTCAGTCAAACGGATCACCTGGGTTTCTGCACCTCCCCGGCCCAACCCAGCAATCACAAACAGAATGCGCATCATTGCTGCTTTTTCACATCCCTTGTGTAAAGGGCAAGACCCGGCAACAACAGCAGGAAGTAAAGCAGATAATTGGTTCCACGTTTGAAACTGGGAAACGCACTTCTGGAATGCAACTGGTAGCGCACAAAATTGATCATGTACTTGATGCGTGCCTTCACAGGCATGAAAGGCACATCCACCGCTTCAAAGTAAAAGGTGCGCGAGGCGTTGGAACTTTTGGCCCGCACCCGATCAATGTTCTTGCTGAGGCCATCGGCGGTGTAGTCTTTGCGCAGGGCTTTGACGTTGACGTACATGAAGTCGTATTTCAATGAAATGCGATTCAACACCAGTGATGTGGCCACCCGTTTCTCTTTTTCAAAAAGGGGAAACGGATAAGCTTTGAGCACTTCCGTTTTGAAGGTGTGCAATTTGTCACCCCGCACCTTGAAGTGGTGCAACATCAATGCAGGCTTGCTGACCATTTGTGTTTGCGGAAATGCCTGACCGATCAACTCCCCGGCCTTGGTGCTGGCGAGAAAAACCATTCCTGCAATGGAGCGGTTTTGCATGATGTCATTGGTCTGGTACTGTTCGATGATGTCCTGAAAAGCACCTTGCTCCAAATAATCATCTGAGTCCAGATAGAAGCAGATGGGTTTGCTGGCCCTTTCCAGACCGGCATTGAGGGCCGCAGCCCGGCCACGGTTGGCCTGCAGGTGATAGACAATCCGGAGCTGTCCTGCTTTGATCCACTCTTCCACAACCTGCTGGGTCTGGTCGGTGGAACCATCATCGATGATGATCCATTCCACCTGTTCTTTCAAAGGCATGCCCAGCATGTGCGCATACGCTTCTGAAAGGAGGTCACGGCGGTTGTAAGTCGCCGTAATCACTGAAATTTCAAACACTTTCTTTTCCTCCTCGGGTATACCAGGTCGAATTGGTGTATATGGAAAATAAAGCAGAAATCACCACAAAAAACAGCAGCACAATGTTTCCGGCCGGAGACTCAAACCTGAAAAAGGACAGCAAAGAAGCCAGCAGCACCAGTGCAACCAGAGCATAGACACCCAGGTTCTTCTTGATCACTGATGCATTCAGGTTGAAGTATGCAATGCGCATCCGGCGAACCAGCACATACGAGTAGAACAGGGACACGCAGTAGCTCAGCAACATGGAGCACACTGCACCCCAGATGCCATAGTACTTCACGATCAAAATTCCTGGTACCACCGAGATCACAGCCCCGAGCAGGGTGGAGCGGGTGATGCCCAGGGTGTTCTTTTCCAATTGCAGAATCAAGTCAAAGGTTCCAGACTTGATCCGGTTGATGGACACAATGATGGACACGAACACCAGCATGAATTTGTAGTCTTCAAGGCCAGATTTTCCTGCCACTTGCATGATGTAAGGATAAGCATTGAAGAACAACAAAGCCACAATCACAGAAAACTGCAAGATCAGGTTGATTTGCTTGTTCAGGTATTTGTTGACTTTCTCCAAGTTGTGCATTCCATATTCTTTGAAAATGATCACCTGAGAAGCACCAGTGAGCGTATTCAAGATAAATGTGGCACCCCTTTGAGAAATATCATATAAAGTTGAAAATATACCAACTTCTTTTAATCCAAAGAAAAGACCCAGGAAGTAACGTGCACCAAAGAAAATCACCTGCCCGAACAAGGAAGATATGGACATGGGATATCCAAAATGAAAAATCTCTTTCATGCGCCCTTGTGTGACAGTTGCCCTGCTCAGATTTGGACGAATCATCAACAGGTGAAACAACAAAGGAAGATACATGGAAACTGCAATACACAGGTAAACTGGATTGATAACTCCCGTGTCACGTTGCGACAGGATGTATCCTGTCGCAACCGAGGCCACGGCTTCAATCAAGATGCTGATTCCGTAAACAAAAACCTGCCTTTTCATTCGAATGAATTCCAGAGAAAAATTGTAACAAAAAGTCAACACAAACAAATTGATCACCAGAGTGAAGTTGACCATCCGCTCTCCTGCTGAGAGACCCAATGGAATGATCACCACGGTCATCAGAAGAATCAGCAATCCATATGACCATAAAGTTCTGAAGAAATTTTCCTGGAATTCATAGAAATACCGACTGACTGCATTGATCATCCATTGCCCAACGATGGAAAGCAGCAACGTGCTGGAGGCAACAATCAGTGCAGAGGCACCGTAGGTCTCCAGACCAAACCATGCCACAAACAGACCAATGGAAACCAGATTGACCACAGCAGCCAGACTTTTGAAGCCCAGGTATAAAAAATGATCTGAAGACAGCAGTTTTTTGAAAACAGTCAAAGCCTTACGCATTTATCTTCTGTTGCCCCGCCCAATGCCATGGTATTTGATGTGGGATTCAAAAGGATACTTTGCCAGACAGTTGCGACCATCGATCAAAATGGTGCTGGACTTCAAAAGATGGTTCCAGTCCTGGTTGATGTAATCCCTCCACTCTGTGGCAATCACCACCACATCAGAGCCATCAATGGTCTCTGCCAGACCATCACATTGCTGGACATTTTCACAGTCTTCCAGCCTGGAGAAGTCCACCCGAGCGATGGGATCATGCATGCGCACATAAGCCCCTTTGCGGCAAAGCTCTTGTGCCAGTTTGATGCCAGGAGAATCCCTTGTATCGTCTGTGTTGGGTTTAAAGGCTGCACCCAGAATGGCAATTTGCAAACCCCGGATCACCTTGTACTCGCCCTGAATCTTTTCCAGAATGTGCTGAATCTGACGCTCATTCACCCGCATGGCCGCTGTCACGATGTCCAGATCATAGCTGTACTCACTGGCAATGGCGTTCAGGGCCCGGGTGTCTTTTGGAAAGCAACTTCCACCCCAACCAATCCCTGCTTGAAGAAAACGCGAACCGATTCGCTCGTCCAGACCAATGCCTCTGGAGACTTCCATCACATCTGCACCCACACGCTCACAAAGGCCTGCAACCTCATTGATGTAACTGATTTTGAGGGCCAGAAACGCATTGGCTGCATACTTGATCATTTCTGCACTTGTCGGTTCAGTGGTGATCAAAGGAGGCAGGTGATAACTGGAAGGTCTGGGCAAGAACTCTGGAGCTTCAAAGGTTTGTTCCAGGATTGGGTCGTAAAGCTCTCGCATCACATTGAAGAATTCACGGTTGTGGGCCCCCACAACGACGCGATCAGGGTAGAAAGTGTCATAAAGTGCAAAACCTTCACGCAAAAACTCAGGATTGGAGCCAATGCTCACTTCTGTGTTCTTGCCCAGTTTCTTCAACTCATTCCTGAGCAGGGTTTGCACTTTGCGGTTCGTACCGATTGGAACTGTTGATTTGACAACCAGATGGTACACTTCATCTGGTTTCAAAACACCAGCAAGTTCAATGACCGCTTGTTCCAAATAAGTCGTGTCTGCTTCTCCACTGGGTGTGGTGGGGGTTCCCACTGCAATGAAAATCACTTTGCAGTCTGCCAGACCTGCATAATCCACGGTGGGAACCAACTGGGATCGGGTCAAATGCAGAAGCTCACGAAGGCCTTCTTCGTGGATGGGGGGCTCGCCCCTCTGGAGCATCTCTACCTTGCGGGGGTCCTTATCAATCGCATAAACCTGATGACCAATGTAAGCAAAAGCCAAACTTGTGGTCAAACCTACATAACCGGTGCCTATGATTCCTATCTGCATATGACCTCACAACCTCTACCATATCACCCAATTTGTAAAAACCGCGTGATGGTGTCTATTTCTACCCGGGGAAAAGACGGTCCCCCTGCCCGATGCATCTTCTACACCAATCAAAAAATTTGCCGTCTTGGACCACACTCGACCCTCAAGCCAAAAAACAAATATCTAACATTAAGATAAGATGAGAATACCGTTCAGTGTCGTTTATTTTTTTGTACGATGGTGCATCCATCCTTCAAGCTTTTGCCATCATCCTTGCCCGCTGCACGTACCCCATCTCGTACACGAAACTTGCCATCACAATGGGTATCAGCACCCATCCATATGTGAAAAAGCGGTCGTGGTAGGGCATCAAACTCAGCAACATGGAAAAGGCATTGACAGCCAAATACACCGACATGATCTGGTTGAAACCCTGAGAAGCCACACCCCTTCTGGTGGCAATCATCCACAGCACAAATGGAATTGAACTGAGCACAAAAAAGTTAAGCTTAAATCCAATCTGATAAGTGCTGATGTCTACGCGAAGTGAAGAGTTTGCTTCAACAAGTGGGTACAAATATGCCCTGAGGATTCCCTGCAGACCAATATGATCAACAACATAAGATATTGCAGTGAACATCCATATCATGATCATGTATTTTGGCTTTATCCTCAAGGAAAAAAACGCCAACACCAATACCACAAGAGCAGAATAGTGAAACAGAACAGCCAGCACCCCAAAAATAAAGAACAGCACGAAATTTTTGATCTTTTCTTTCCCTTTTGAATTGATATGATTGAATAAAAATGCCAGAGCATAAAACAAGAAGCAGACTGCCCATCCTTGCCTGATCACAATTTGGTTTAAAGAATAGTTAAATGGGAAATATATGCTGACCACCAAAAGAATACCCATTGTGGTATACCATCCTGGAGCAAATCTCAAAAATAAGTTATACAATGACAGATAGAAAAACACACTTAATGTCATCAGGAACACGCTGAGCGGTAAACCTATGGCACTAAAACCTTTAACAAAAACCAAAAAAAGAGGCTCATATGGCATATTGGAAACAAAGTCGCTCAATTCAAAAAAATCAGCAGAATTGTAAAGCAAATTATAAATATAAAGATCTGAAGTTGGATTGATGTTGAAAGTGTCCTGGATCGAGAAACTCACAATCAGCAGGGTCAACAACAAGAAAAAGATCCCAACAACCATCACAGGTGTGGCTTTTTTTCGTTCTGAAGGCAGAGCACGGGGATGGTCCAGTTGCATAGTAAGATGATACCCAGATTTAACCTTTTTGCAACAAAATCGAACACAAATGATTTTTATTGCGTCCCACAAACGCTTATTTCAAGTGTGAAGTCAGAGAGGAAGCCACAAACTGGATGCAGCTCCCCCTCTGGTCAAACCATCTTCAGGTTTACTTCACTGCCCCATCAAGCCCCCTGAGGAACAGTTTCTGGGCGGACAGGAACACGATCAGAATGGGAATCATCATGATCACCGCACCTGCTGCAATGTTGAAAGGATCAAAGTTGTACTGGCCTTTCAACTTCAGAACGGCAATGGACATGGGCTCCAGATTTTGTGCTCCGAGCAGCGCAATCTTGGGCCACACGTAGGCGTTCCAGGTGTTGACCAGCGTGAAGATGCCCAGAGCGGTCATGGCAGGCATTGAGAGGGGAATCATGATGCGCCAGAGGATCTGCATCTCGGTGGCCCCGTCGATGCGCGCAGCTTCAAGGAGGGCTTGAGGAATGGAGAGGTAAGACTGGCGCAAGAGGAAGATGCCAAAGCCTGTGGCAATGGTGGGCAACACCACCGACCAGTAGGTGCCCAATCCCTGGCAGACGTAAGGGGCAATGCCATCTGGCGCAAAGCAATTGTTGCCACCGATCACCGGAAGCTGGGCCAGTGCTTTGAGGGTCATGGTGTTGACAATAAAAGCGGTTTCGGTGGGAAGCACCAGTGTGGCGATGATGGCACTGAAAATGATGTTCTTGAGGGGGAACTCCATCCGTGCCAGAGGGTAAGCCGCTGTCGCTGAAACCAGCAAGGTGCCCACCACGGTCAGCAGGCTGATGACCACAGAGTTCCAGAAGGGTTGGGCAATCTTCAGCTGGGTGAACACCTCAACAAAGTTGTTGAACGTGACCTGTTTGGGAAACAGGCTGCCAGGGAAATCGTAGATGCTGACCCCACCTGTGGCGCTCTTGTCGGTGAAAGAGATGGCAAGGGTCCACATGAAGGGAAAGACCGCAAACACCAGCACCACAATCAAGAAGGCATACACCAGGAAAGTGTTCACAAATCGGCGGTTTTTGGCCCGAATCACGGCTTTTTTGTGTTCATCCTGTACAGACCGTTTTTGGGTGACGCTCATGCGCGGTCCTCCTTGTTGAGGCGGAATTGCACCACGGAAAGCCCAATGCCCAGCACAGCAATGATCAGTCCTGCAGCAGAAGCCATTCCGTAGTCGAAATTGAAGCCGTCAAAAGCTTTCTGGTACACGTACATCAGGGCGGTGTAGGTGCTGTTGAGGGGGCCGCCACCGGGGGTCAAGGCAACCACCTCATCCAGCACGCGAATGGCTGCAAATGTGGAGAGCAAGCTGCACAGCAGCAGGGTGGGACGCATCATGGGAACAATCACCAGCCAGAACGTCTGGAAGGGGGTTGCACCGTCCAGATAAGCGGCTTCTTCCACTTCCTCTGGAACGGCCTGCAAGCCACCCATGTACAGCACCATGTAATAACCAAACCCGCGCCAGAAGGTGACCAGCATCAAGGCCCAGATGGCCGTGTGTTCGTTGTTGAGCCAGCCAAAAGCGGTTTTCTCGTTTATGAAGTTGAGACCCATCAGGACCCAGTTCAGGGTGCCTTCTTTTTGAAAAATCCAGTCCCACATCACTGCAGCAGTGGCAATCGAGGTGATGACCGGAATGTAGTAGGCTGCACGGAAAAAAGACATGAACGGCAACTTGCGGTTGACGGCCACTGCAATGGCCAGAGCTGCAATTTGCAGGGCAGGAACAATGGCAATGTACTTGACCGAGTTCCACAAACCCTTCAGAAAAAGTTCGTCTTGAAAAAGGTTGATGAAGTTCTGCAATCCGATGAATCTGGGAGCTTCTCCAGCAGCAAAATTGGCGGCCTTGTACTCGGTGAATCCGAGGTAGCTTCCGTAAATCACCGGATAGAAGGTGAAGACAGCCAGCAGGATCAGGGCCGGTGCGAGAAACGCGTAGGCAATCAGGGCTGTGCGGGTTTTGTTTTGCATGGGACTTCTCCTGGTTGCTGGGGTGTACATTGATGTTACACCCGCTTTTTCTGGGCGAGAGGACCAAAAGCGTTGCCGCTTTTGATCCTCCTGTGGTTTTTCACTCAGACGGGTTTATTTGTTGACGTTGGCGTTCCAGAAGGCAGCGGCGTCATCCAGAGCCTGTTTGGGGGTTTTCTTGCCGAGGAAAGCGGCTTCGAGGTTGTCCACCAGGTTCTTGTACAGCACGGAGGAGTTTTTGGGAGGGTTGAAGCCGGGGTCGATGAAGCGTCCGGAAGCACCGACCATTCCGCTGGCCTGAATGATGGGATCGTTGGATTCTTGTTTGAAGAAGGGATCCTTTTCAGCGCCTTTGGAGGTGGGCACGATGGCCACGATTTTGGCGAACTTCATCTGGTTGATGTTGTTGGAGAGGAACTCGGCGAACTGGGCAGCTTCTTTCTTGTGCTTGGAGGCAGCAGGAATCACGAGGTCCATTCCACCACCGGTGGCGCGACCTGATTTGCCCAAGGGAGCCTCTGCCACTTTGGTTTTGCCGTACAGGTCCTTGTTGGCATCTTTGATGCGGGTCAGGGCCTGGGGACCACCGACAATGCTGGCCAGTTTGCCTTGGTTGTACAGTTCCATGCTGAGCTGGAAGGCTTCTTTGCGGAGCATGTCCTCGGGGAAGTAGCCCTGTTTGTACATGTCCACGTATTTTTTCAGCAGGGCAACGTGCTTGCTGGAAGTGAACTGGGCTTTGCCGGTTTTCTCATCGTAGATGGGAAGGCCATCGGCGTAGAAGAAACCGTGGAACAGGGGGGCGCCGCCAGCATCGATGAAGTTGGGGATCCAGCCGTACTGGCCGGTGCGGTCTTTGACTTTTTTGGCGAAAGCCAGCAGCTGGTCGTTGGTTTTGGGCAGGGTTTTTTCGGTGTATCCGGCTTTTTTGACCAGATCGCTGTTGTAGACCATCACACCTTCGTTGAGCCAGCCGTACCAGGGGTAGCCGTAGGGTTTTCCATTGACGGTGAAGTTGTTGAGGGGGTTGTCCCAGAACTGGCTTTTCAGTTCGCTCATGGGGGTGAGGGTGCTGATGTCGGTCAGGAAGCCGTTTTGGGCGGCAGAGAAGGTGTCAGGGATGTTGAGGTTGACCACATCGGGGGCTTTGCCGAGGTTGATGGAGGCGATCAGGTCCTGCACCATGGTGTCTTGTTTGTCGAACCATTTGACGGTGATGCCGGGGTTTTTGGCCTCAAAGTCTTTGATGGTGTCTTTGAGGTAATTGTCGAATTTGGGGCTGAGGTACCAGCTCCAGAATTCAATTTCCACTTTCTGCTGGGCGAATCCCAGACCCATCCCGAGTGCGGCACTGACCATTAAAGCTTTTTTCAGCATGTCTTTCCTCCCCTTGAATCTTGCAGTTGCAAGTTCTCTTTACACGACGTTCACCCAACAGGTGGGTTGATGTGGCAGTGGTTGTGTGGCGTCAGCCGTGCTTGATAAAACCAATTTAATACCAATTATGGATTTTTTCAAGCCCCTGTTCTAAAGTGGTATTGTTTAGGTATTACCCGAGCAAGGAGATGGTGAGATGAGTGACGTTCACAAGCGTGCCGGTCAGCACATGATCGTAGACCTTCCAGGGCCCACACTGGACCCCCAAACCAGAGCATTTCTGTCCAAGTACCAGTTCAAAGGCATCTGTCTGTTCCGGCGCAATGTGCAGTCCTCTGAACAGTTGCAGACCCTGATGCAAGACCTCCGTGAGGTGCTTGGGGATCAGGCCCTGATTGCCATCGATCAGGAGGGTGGAGCAGTGCTGCGCATTCTGGACACCCCACAAGCCCCTTCCGCGATGGCTCTGGGGGCAACCGCCAACCCGGAACTGAGCAGACAGGTGGGGGCAGCAGTGGGACGAGGTTTGCGCTCATACGGCATCAACTGGAATTACGCACCTTCTCTGGATGTCAATGTGAATCCCCTGAATCCCATGATTGGAGACCGCAGCTTTGGCAGCGATCCTGAGGCAGTCGCCCTGCATGGGGTGAACTGGGCTCTGGGTCTGGAAGAAGCCGGGGTGATGGCCAGCGTCAAGCACTTCCCCGGTCACGGAGACACGCACCTCGACAGCCACCTTGCCCTGCCAACCGTGGACAAGCCTCTGGTGGAACTGCTCAAAACCGAACTGCATCCCTTCCAGAAAGCCGCCGAAGCCCACGTGGGCTCCATGATGACCGCCCACATCGTCTTCCCTGCTCTGGACAGCGAAAATCCGGCCACCCTTTCTGAAAAGATCCTGACCGGATTGCTGCGTGAAAACTGGGGCTACGATGGCCTGATCGTGACGGATGCCATGGACATGCATGCCATTTCCAGACAGTACGAAGGGGGGCAGGCTGCCATCAAAGCCCTCAATGCAGGGGCAGATCTGGTGTTGTGCGTCAATGACCTTGAACTGCAACGCAAGCAGGTGGAAGCCATCGCCAGAGCCATTGAGGACGGCACCCTGGACCCTGAACTGCTGGAACGCAGCGAGCAGCGGATGGCCCGTTTTGGGGTTCAATTTCCCTGCACTCCTCTGCCCTACCCTGAAGACCAGAGGGCAGCAGATGAGGAATTGATGCTGGAAGCTGCACGTCAGGCCCTCACAGAACACCATCTCCAGAGCCTGCCTGATGCCCACAAACCCGTGTTATTGCTGTGCCCAGAGCAACTTTCCGTGGGGGGTGCTTACGAAGACACCCTCAAACCCGAGCACCTTTACCAGCATCTGAAAGGCATTTACCCTGAACTAACCCTGCTGACCTATCCTCAGGATGCTCCTTTAAGCGTGCGTGCTGAACTGCAAAGCCTTTTGCAGACCCACCCAAATGTTTTGCTGGGTGGCACTGCCAGAGAACTCCTCAATGAAAACGAGTTGCTGCTGGTGCAGGACATCCAAAAACAGCAGGTGCCGATCTTGCATCTGGCGCTCTGGAACCCATATCAGGTGATGCAACTCGGGTTGCCTGCCCTGATCACTTACGGCTTCAGGGACAATGCTTTGCAAGCCCTCACCGAAGCTTTGCAGGGCAAACACCCTGCTGGAAAGCTGCCCGTTCGCTTCTGAATGACCACGACAAAAGGCCCTGAAATGGGCCTTTTGTCAACAGGACAGCACAAGATTTATTTTTTGCTGGTCACAGGAGGTGCTGGAGAAAGCGGCTCCTGTGCACGGGTGGGGTAAAACACCAGATTGACCGGCAAATTGGAACCACTGGCCGGTATGAACTCCAGCGTTTTCACCCCTCCACGGCTGAACAGGATGGGGTAATTCGGGCGGGTCAGCACACCAGACTCTGGCAGGGCCACTGGAGCCTCATCCACATGCAAGGCCCCTTTGTAGAGTCCTCCTCTGGGAGACAGGGCTCCAACCGCGTGGTCGGGCAAGCCCACCAGAGAAATCCGGTACAGCAAACCATAATTGCCTTTCAAGACCACAGTGTTCAGGGTGGTGGCATCCAGACCGATCAGGGGCTGGTCCACTTTGTCATCACCGAGCACCAGACGGGCAGGCAACGTGGTGACATTGGCCTGCAACTCACGCACCGCACCGGGGAAGGTGCCCCTCTGGTGCTTGCCATCGGGACGCAGGACCATCAGGTTGTCCGGGGTGTCTCCATCCATGAGCATGAAAATGCTGACCTGCGTGCGGGTGCTGAACTCCACATCCATCATCACATTGACCCCACCTCCGGGTGGGAGGGTGGGTGATGAATACAGGGTCATCCAACTGGTCACCGGCAAAGTGAGCACACTGCTGTTGGATCCAGCATAAAAGTCCAGCAGGGTTCCCTGTCCGAGGGTGGTTTCCACTCGGGTTGGAGCGGTTTCACCCAGACGTTCTATGGTGGCTTTGCCTTCGGAGAGCCCGATGTTGCGGACCTGAATGAACAGCCTTGCAGGTCTTTGAGAGGCATTCATGTGGTACGCCAGAATCCGGGTCTTTCCAGTCAGGTCATCCCGGTACAGGATGCCACTGGTGTCCACCTGCTCTGGGGAATCGCTGAACATCAGGGTGCGTGTCTCAGAAGGCAAAGGAAGCAGAGGCAGCACAGGATAGGTCAGAATGGCATCGTCTTTGAAGGTGGTGCCCACAGGTTGATTTTTCAGGGCATAACTCAGAGGGCTTTCTTTGACCTCCTCGGAAATCTGAATGGTCCGGGTGTAAGTGGCAGAGGTGCGGCCCCGGTCGTTCACCACCTGCAAGCTGATGGTTTGCGGTCCAGCCGTGAAAAAGGCCTCTTGCCGGTTGGTCCAGCGTCGGTTGACCAGCGGGGTTCCCTCTGGATCGAAAGAATAGTCCAGATACTGGATTTTCTCGCCAATGGCATAGGTTGCTTTGCTGGTCAGGAAGCGGGCTTGAGGCAAGGCCACATCAATGTTTCGAGGCAGGTTGGTGGTCAGGGTGAGGGTTCTGCCTTCCTCCGAAAAGAGCAAGGTGGCCCCCAGAGCATCTGCCAGCACACGGGCATTGATGTACAGCACCCGGTCGATCATTTGCAAGGCTTGTGGATCAATGGGATTTCCACGCAGCAAACCTGTGTTCTCACGGGTACGGTAAATCAGATCTCCGATCTTGAGGGTGCCTTCTTCCGGTCCCATGATGTTCAGGCCGAGCCTCTGGGCCAGAGCCCTGACCGGCAACATGGTGCGTCCAGAGAGCACTCGGGCAGGGGGATCCAGTTCTGTGATGGATCCATTCAGATAAGCTTGCTTTTCACCCACGGTCAGGACCAGTTGCTGGCTGCCCACCTGAAAAGCCAAACTTCCAGAAAAAAGCAACATGCAGAAAAAAGTCAGGAAAAAACGCACCCCAGTAGTCTAGCAAGTGCGTTTTCTTGTGGATGTGAAAGGCCTCAAGCCTGTCTTGAAACAGGCCCTTACTGCGTGGGTGACTTGACCTCTGGGGAATTCTTGAGGAGCCGGCGGTGTTTTCTGCGGTAATAGGCAAACTCTTCAAAGACCAGAGCCACCAGATTGACAGCATACACCCCGATCAGGAGACCAAACATCAGGTTGAGGTTGATGTCCTGATACAGGTACACAAACCGGTAACCCCAGTAGTCCAGAGCCAACACCAGACACACCACCACAAAAGGAATCAGCAGCATCAAGCCCCACACCTCATCAATCAAACCTGCACCGGGCAACAGCACCGTGATGATGCGGAAAGGCCAGGGGCGGGTTTCTTTTCGTGCCGAACGTGGTCTGGGCACCATGAAAAACAGCACTGTGAGCAGGGTTGAACCCAGCAACCACGTCACCCAGAGGGCCTGCACGTACACATTCAGCCCGGTGGGCAAAGCCATCAGGTAGGTCCATGGGTTGCGGAAAAAACTGTTGGCTTCCGAGGCAAAGTCCGGGCTGACGGCACGCATGCGCTCCACATCCGTGGGAAAGGCCAGACGGGGTCCAGTGTGGTAAATGGAATGGAAGGTGGTCTCAAAACCGCTCGGGCCCAGTTGCAGGTTGTAAGCCGCTGCCACCAGATTCGGATCCAGCGTGAGGGCTTCACGGTAAGCATTGCTGGCGGCTTTCTCATCGGCCCGACCTTCTGCCATGACGCCCTGATTGTTGAGGGAACCCGCAACATTTGGGGCTTGTTCGTAGAGTTCCAGAGCACGGCTCTGGTCTCCATCGAGTTGAACCGCCACCCCCCGGATGAAAGACGCTTCCTGGGTGTTGGTGGCCGAAATGTTGTCCAGTTGGCTGTAAAACCACACTCCACCATAGGTTCCCATGTTGAGCGCTGCATTGCCTGTGGCCTGCTGTGCCCGATCTGCCCAGCCCCATACCCCCAGAGCCAGCACGCACAGCAAGGAAAGGGTAAGCACCACCAGCTTTTCGGAGAAGGTGGCATAAGCAAAAATCACATGCCTGAAGCGCATCAAAGGGTTTTTGAAGCCACTGAACAATCCGCCATAGGGCTGCAATTCACGGTATTGCATGCCCAGATAACGCAAATGCAGGGTGATCCAGATGATCAAATAACCCACCACCAAAGTGAACACCGTGAGACGGGCCACATCCCTGATTTTCAAGAGGGCATGCTCACCCAGAGAAAACAACGACGTGCTGGCCAGTTCACGTTCCACATTGCGCCAGCCAATCGCCTCACCGGTGCGTCCTTGCTCATCCAACCAGTTGGCATACTGCTCGTAGGTGCGACCATGGTCTTCGAACCTCGGGGAGATTTCACGCAAGAACTTGAACCAGACCCCGGCACGCTCCACCCGGCTTTGCTTGAGCAGGTAACGGGAATACCAGAGGGCATTTCCATAAGCTTCCCATGCCTCAGCAGACACAGGCACCGCCGGATCGTAGCCCAGAGCGGCCCAGCTCATTTTGGCCTGCGTGAGTGCCTGATTGGCAGACTCTGGCGCCCCCATGTTGTCCAGCAAAACCGCCATGCGCACAGAAACAAAGAAAGGCACTTCGGCACGCAAGGCATCGGCAAGGGACTGCTGGGCCAGATCGTATTCTTTTTTCAACAGGTGCTGTCTGGCAATGAACACCGACAGAAAGGGGTTGAGGGGGTCCTGACGCACTCTGGCTTCCAGTTGCTGCATCACCCTCAAAGAAGCAGCTTTCATGGGGTCTTCGCTGAGGCCCAGACGGGCACGGCGTTCCAAACCCTGCAAAGTTTCTTTGCGCGGAGGATAAACCAGACGTTCCTGAATGGCATCGTTTTGCAAGGTGAAGTTTTCACGCACCCCCTGTCCGTGGTCCACCATGATCAGGATGCCCGACTCGGTGGGTTCCATCTGGGTGATGGGGGCTGGAAAAAACCAGCGCTTCTCGACGATGCCCGAGTCCACATTCAGGCAGTCCAGCATGCTGCCGATGGGGATGTACACCTTGCCATTGAATTGCAGGGGTTCCATCAGGTTCCCGAGTTCGATGGGGTAATTCACGCTCCACTGGGTGATGCCGTTCACCACCCCCTGCAAGGTCCGTCCGGCCAATTGGGCCTGTGGAACAGCGGTCTGGGCATGGGCGAGGGAAATGAGCAACAGCAGAACAGTCAGGAGTCGTTTCATGGTTTCAGGCTGAAGGGAATTCTGAGGGCCATCGCAACCACAATGGCCAACAGTGCGAGAAAGCCCGATTGCTGGAGGTAAGCGTACACCAGCACAACAGGCAACACCATCACCGAGATGGCAGGAAGCACATTGAATTTGACGTGCTTTTGCAGCACAAACTTGTACACAGGAATCGCCACTGCTGTGAGCCCGAGGGCCACCAGCAAGGTCTGGGGAGCATGCACCAGCAAAGCCCCCAGCAATGGAGCAATGCCTCCTCCGCCATCAAAACGGAAGAACACCGGAAAATTGTGCCCGAGCACCACCAGTCCAGCAGCAAGCCAAGCCACCTCTGGGGCGAATTGCTGGGCCAGTCCAACCGCCAGAACCCCTTTGAGAATGTCCAAAACAGAGACCAGAATGGCTGCAGTGAGACCGTATTGGCGGTACACTCCACTTCCTCCGGGCGCATCTTTTTGGCGGATGTCCTCTCCCCTGAAGCGGGAATAGATGATCCCGAAACCCAGGGACCCGATCAGGTAGGCGAGCACGCAGATGAGCACAGACACACACGCATTGTATAGGGCGGAAGGCAGAAAGCAGAAGGCAGAAGGCTTTTTGAGGTCTCAGTGGGCCTCTCCCAGTGGCCGAGAGCCGAGGGCCGGGGGCATCAGAAAGGCATTTGCTAAAGCTTGCAGTCTGATCCATGGCCTTGACCCTTTTGGCCAAGCAAGAGCATCCTGCCCTTGGCCCTCGGCTCCCAGCACAATGTCTCTCCAGTCCACAAAAAACCAACCCCAAACCCGTTATAGTGACGGATGTGCTGCTCTCCTATACCCTGAAGAACCTGTTCCGTCATTTCTGGCGCACTCTGGCCACCGTTCTGGGCGTTGCTGTGGGCATCGCTGCAGTGCTCGGCACCGTCACGGTGGGAGACAACATCAACGCCAACCTGCAATCGGTGTTCTCTGCTGCCAGTGGCAAGGCCGAACTGATTGTGGCTCCAGGGGCCTCGGGCAGGGCAGTGATCGATTCCCAGCAGGTATTGAACAGCCTGAAACAGGAAAAAGCGGTGCAGAGCACCCTGCAAACCCTCGAATATTATGCTGTCCTGAAAAATGAGGCCAAAGGATACACCCGTCCGATCGTGCCCGGCGTGCAGGGCGGCTTTTTGATCAGCGGTCAACAGACCGAAAAACCAGAGGATTTGCCTGTCAAACTGTCTTCAGGGCAACTCCCTGAAAAAGGATCCATGGGCATCGCTGTCAGCCAGTCTTTTGCTGCGCAGGAACGCCTTGAGCTGGGAGACACCCTGACTTTTGTCGCCCCCACAGGCAATTTCAACTTGAAAGTGGTGGGCACCCTCAAAACCGATGGAGGGGTTTCCAGCCTGAATGCCGGTCAGGTGGGCGTGGCCAATTTGAACGACCTGCAGGAAGTCACCTACCTGCAAGGACGGGTCAGTTATGTGGGCTTGATCCTCTCCAGAGGAGCCAATGCAGAAGATGTGCGCCTGCAACTGGAGCAGGACTTGCCCGAGACCTTCAGTGTGCTGTATCCCGCTGGACGGGGTCAGGTGTCCAATGGACTGGTGCAAACCGTTCAAAGTGGTCTTGAGGTGCTGGCTGCCACCTTGATGGCTCTGGCGGGTTTTCTAGCCTACAACACCTTTGCTGCTTCGGTGGTGGAACGGCACCGTGAATTTGCCCTGCTCAGAACCCTCGGTTTCACAAGGGGACAAGTGCTGAAAATCAGTTATCTGGAAGCTGCAGTGATCAGTGTGCTTGGCGTTCTGGTCGGTGTGGCTCTGGGCATTGCGATTGCTGCAGCCATCACGGCCTTCAATGCTTACCTGCTGCAGTTTCCCTTCACGACCCTGCAATTGCCTTATGAAAAAGTCCTGATGGCCAGTCTGGTGGGCACCCTGACCACCTTTGCCGCTGCCTCTGGACCGGCCAGAGCCGCCTCCAGTGTGGCTCCCATGGTCGCTGCCAGAGGTGCCGTGGATGCAGGAAAAGGCCTTCCCTTCTGGGTGGGTGTGGTGGTCCTTGGCAGCGGCCTTGCACTTTCGGTGCTTTCCTATCCCCGTGCCTGGACCCTGACCGCAGCCAGCACCTCCATGGCCCTGACCTTTGTGGGCATCGCTCTGGTGGCCCCGAGTTTGCTCTATCCTGCACGCAAGGTTTTTGAACCCATCCTCACCTCCCTGATGGGGGTTCCAGCACGACTGGGACTCGGAGCGGTTTTGCGGTCCAGAGCCCGAAACGGGGTGGCGATTGGTGCAGTGGCTCTGGGCATCGGTCTGACGGTGGGCGTGGGTGGAATGGTCTCAGGCATCAACCGCAGCATTGAATCGTGGGTGGAAACCACCATCATCGGAGACATGTTCGTGGCTGCAGCCACCCCTTTTCCTGCAGATTTCAAAGCCCAGCTCAAGCAAAAATACCCCAACCTCTCCGAAATCAGTGCCGTGGGCGTGAGAATTGCCCGCTACCAACCCCCTTCAGGCAGACCCCGAAATGCCAGCATCGTGCTCACCGATCCAGAGCGGTACGATCCATCCATCGGGGCAGGGAAACTGCAATTTGTGGAAGGTTCTCTGGAAAGCACCATTCAGGATTTCTACAAAGGTCGGGCCGTTTATGCCTCTGGAACCATTGCAGACCGTTACAACGTGAAACCCGGAGACCGGGTCACCCTGAGAACCACCGAAGGCTGGACGGAATTCAAAGTGCTGGGCATCGTGATTGATTACACCAGTGCCGGAGAAACCTTCATTGCCTCGACCCGCGACCTTGCCCTGTTTGGCGGAGGATCCCCCGAGCTTTACGTGCTCACTGCAAACGGACAGGATCCCAAAGCTCTGGGAGCGGACCTCAAGAAGACCTTCCCCAATCTGTATCTGGACATCCAGTACAACGAAGACTACAAAAAAGCCATTCTGGACACCACCAGTCGGTTCTTTGGCAGCACCAACAGTTTGCTGGTTCTGGCGGTCATCATTGCTGCTCTGGGGGTCGCCAACACCCTTGGAATGAACCTCTCAGAACGCATGCATGAAATGGCAGTCTTGAGGGCTCTGGGACTCAAACGCGAAGAACTCATGCGCTCGGTGTTCACCGAAGGCATTGTGGTGGTGGTGATGGGCACCCTGCTGGGTGTGCTCGGGGGTCTGGCGCTCAGTCAGGTGATCACCGCCTCTTCCAACAGCCTGACCGGATACCGGGTCAGTCCGGTGTATCCTGTGACCCTGTTCATGATTGCCATCATGGCCAGTCCAGTGGTCGGCATTCTGGCTGCATTCCTGCCGGCCAGACGTGCAGCCAAAGTCAGCCCCGCAGAAGCTTTAAGAACCAGCGCAGAGAACTGAGGCTCTACTATAATGCAGCCATGAATCAAACCACCCTCATCACCATTGCACAAATCATGAGCAGCCTGATCACCATTGGTGTACTGATTTATGTGTTCAAAGACCAACCCGGAGCCATGACCTGGCTGATCCCTGTGATTGTGGTGTTCTGCATCTTCAGCGCACTGGCCAACATCATGATTCGCAGAGGAAAGGGAGATTCTGACTGAACCCATGTTGACCCGTCCCGAGATTCAGCGTTACAGCCGTCAACTCCTGCTGGAGGGTTTCAGCCCAGAGCATCAAGAGAAACTGCTCGGGTCTTCTGTGCTGCTGGTTGGGGCCGGAGGACTGGGCACCCCCGCCATGACCTATCTGGCTGGCGCTGGGGTGGGCACCATCGGCCTGTGTGACTTTGACGTGGTGAGCCTCAGCAACCTGCAAAGGCAGATCCTGTACCGCAGTGCAGACATCGGACAACCCAAAACCCGGGTGGCCGCCAGCCAACTGCAGCAACTCAATCCACAAATCAAAATCAAAACCCTGAACAAACTGCTTCCAGAGCAGGCCGAGGAGGTCATCTCTGGGTTTGATCTGGTGCTCGACTGCGCAGACAACTTTGCCACCCGTTATCTGGTCAACGACACCTGTGTGAAGCTTGGAAAAACCTGGGTGTGGAGTGCAGCCCAGAGCTTTGAAGCCATGCTCAGTGTGTTCACACCAGAACGGAACCTCAGAAGGATTTTTCCTGAGCCCCCCCCAACACAAGACAACTGCGACACCATCGGCGTCATTGGCCCCATGCTGGGCATCGCAGGCAGCATGATGGCTCTGGAGGCCCTGAAAATCCTGACTGGACTGGGGACACCCTTGGTCGGGAAGCTCTGGACGTTTGATGCTCTGGAGGGGACGGCACGGGTTATTAAATTGCCTTGAGGCCGAGAGCCGAGAGCCGAGAGCCGAGAGCCGAGAGCCGAGAGCCGAGAGCCGAGAGCCGAGAGCATCTTGCAATACGTATAAAAACGAGTCAAGGGGATTTGTTTTTCCGAAAAGCTTTAGCCAAAGCTTTTTTGCCCTCGGCGGGGCAAAGCCCCTTCCGTTAAAATACCCCGAGATGGAATACGTATACGCTGTCCCCACTGTCCTGTTGCCCGCCCCTTCCAGCCAACTCCAGCCGGTCACCCCAGAGCTGTATACCCTGCTGTCCACCCGTGGGGTC
>NZ_JQKG01000041.1 GCF_000745915.1 Deinococcus misasensis DSM 22328 | reverse complement strand
AATTGCGTAAGCAGTACACAAAAAACCGAATTGAACTTGGTGTGATGCAGACACTAAAAGGAATAAACGTTTTCCCACAAGCAACAGTGATCGCTCACATTTTTCAAGTTTTTTCGAACCGTTTGCACCAGAGAACACTGTCCAAAACTCAGGATTCTCTGGGGGCCAGAGGTCCAGACAAGCTGAAGAATTTGTGTATGGATGACACGGTGGGGCTGTGACTTGCCGAGAGCCGAGAGCCGAGAGCCGAGAGCCGAGAGCCGAGAGCCGAGAGCCGAGAGCCGAGAGCCGAGAGCCGAGAGCATGATGCTGTGCGTCCAGAAAATGGTCAAGGGGATTTGTCATCCTAAAAGCATTTGCCAAAGCTTTTTTAGCCCTCGGCTGATATGCTCAATCCATGCACCGCCAGCACATTGACCTTGACGAAGCCATCCAAATCCTCAAAGACACCCTCCCCCTCCCAGAGACGGAAATTCTGCCTCTGGAGCAGGCAGCAGGACGGGTGCTGGCCGTTCCTTTGCTGGCCAGAGTGGACCATCCGAGTGTGGATGACAGCGCCATGGACGGCATCGCCTGCAAACTTTCAGACAGCCAGAGAACCCCTGTGACCCTGAAACTGGTGGGAGAATCCAGAGCTGGAGAGGGTTTCTCTGGAGTGGTGAACACTGGAGAATGCATCCGCATTTACACGGGTGCGCCTGTACCAGAGGGAGCAGATGCCATCTGCAAAGTGGAAGACCTGCAAATTGAAGGGGATCAGGTGACCCTGCTTCATCCGGCCCGCAGTCAGGACATCCGGCATCGGGGGTCAGACTTCAGGGCAGGTCAGGAGGGTTTGCAGAAAGGAGATGTGCTCTCCCCTGCCCGACTGGCCCTGTGTGCCAGCATGGGGCACCGCACTGTGGAAGTGTTCAAGAAACTCAGGGTGGGCATCCTCTCCACAGGAGATGAGATCATCGAGGCAGGGGAACCTCTGGCACCAGGTCAGGTCTATGATTCCAACAAGTATGGGATTTATGCCCAGCTTCTGGACCTCGGACTGGAACCGGTTTTGCTGCCCCACGCGGCAGACCACCCCGAGAAGGTCAAGGAAAACCTCAAAGAGGCAGGGCTGGATGTGCTGCTCACCTCTGGCGGGGTCAGCATGGGCAACTACGACATCGTGCGTGACCTGCTTTTTGGTGAAGGGGAAGTGCGCTTCTGGAAAGTGAACCTCCGACCCGGTGGGCCTGCCCTGTGTGGGCTCTGGGAGGGGCTGCCTGTGCTGGGTTTGCCCGGAAATCCGGTTTCGGCGCTGGTGGTGTTTGAGGTGCTGTTCAAACCAGCGGTTTTTGCCTTGCTGGAACGCACCGACCCTCCACACCGCAAAGTTCGTGCCAGAGCTTCAAACCCTTTCAAGGCTGTTCCCAAAAAGACCGCTTACTGGCGGGCCAAACTGGTTTTTGAAGATGGCGAGTTGCAAGTGCAAGACGGCAATGCTCCCCTCTCCAACATGCTGAGGGGACTGGCCCACGCCAACGCTCTGGTGGTGGTCCAGCCCGGAGAAGCCATTGAGGCAGGGGAACTGGCGGAAGTCCTCTGGTTGTGATTTATTCGTCTTCGCGCAGTTTGCGGATCAGAGGCCGGTACTCTGGCAGGGCACCTGCATACCCAGAGAGGATGCTGAGGGGCACCCCACCGCCGGGGTGTACTGTTCCGCCCACCTGACGGAGGTTTTTGATGCCTTCGATGGTCCAGCCGTACCTGAGGGAGCCTTTCAAGCCGTGGGGGGCACGACCATACAGGGCACCCGAGTAAGCTGCTTTGGCGTAGTCCTGAGGGGCCATGGTGTGGTATTCCCGGATGCTGAGGGGGTACCGTTGCGCCAGAATTTTGAGGACCTCCTCGGCGTAACTTTCTTTGTTCGGGGTCTTCAGGGGAGGACTGTTCACCATGATGAAGGCTTTTTTGCCATCGGTGTGCACGTAAATGGTGGGGTCTCTGGGAAGGCGTCCAGCTTCGATGTCTGCCCATTCCTGACGGTAATTCTGGGGAAACAGGACCTGATGGGTGAGGCCCCGGTCCTCGAAAAGGTGGGCTTGCAGGGTGAATCCGCTGACGGTCAGTTCTTCCTGAGGGATCTCTTTGCCCAGAGCTTTCAGGGTGAAGTTGCGGTCCATGCTGCTGACCACCCAATCGGGCTGAAAGTCGCCTTTGTCGGTCTGGATGCGGGTGATCTGGCTGCCTGTGACTTCAAAACCCTGAACTTTGGTGTCGTAGACAAATTCCACACCGCGTTGTTTGAGGGATTTTTCGAGGCTCTGGGCCACCGCAGCAAATCCCCCCTGTGCATGCCACACCCCGAGCCCGAGCTCCACCCACGCAATGTTGTGCAGCACAGCAGGGGCTTTGTAGGGATTGGCCCCCATGTAGGTGGCGAAGCGCAAAAAGAAGGTTTTGAGGTACTTGTTGGCAGGCTCCAGAAGCTGTTCCAGCGTCATGTTGGGACGGGCTTTCAGGCCATGCTTGAAGCCGTACTGCATCAGGGAAGGCAGGGTGGGCGGAGGTCCAAACACAAAGGTGTTTTTGGCCCCGTTGTACATGTCGCGGGCCAGAAACAGCAGGTCGCGGTAGGTGTCTGCCTCGGAGTAGTTGAGTTCCTGAAAGGTGCGCTCCATGTTGCGGTAAGGCCGGAAGGTGCGACCATCGGCGTACAGGTAAGTGGTGGTGGGATTCACTTCTTTGAAGGTGGGGGGAATGGCATGCAGCCTGTTGAAGAGTTCGCGCATCACCTCGGGCATGGTCATGACGGTGGGACCTGTGGGGATCCCTTGCCAGCCTTCGGCTTTGCCTCCCACATGTGGTTTTTGTTCGAGAACCGTGACTTGATGTCCTTCGAGGAGGAGTCGGGTGGCTGCCGCCAATCCCGAGAATCCTGCACCGATCACCACGCATTTCATGTTGTGCTCCTCAGAGGCAATCCCAAAATGGCCCTGCGCCAGATGCCCGGACTTCAGCGTATCCGGGTGGCTTGCCTTTTGGGTGTGTGTTGTCCCTCAAACAATTTAGCAAATGTTATCGTGAGTAGTTTCTGCCCTTCCAGTTGTATTTTTTCTGTAATGAACGCCAGTAGATCGGCAGGGCCAGCAAAGGACTGATGGGCACAGTGGCAATTTCCAGCAGGTCATCTCTGGAGGTTCGGCCCGAGGTGGTGTTCACCAGCAGGCGTTCCAGCAATCCCAGGACCATCAGGTGGCGCAAACGGGGATTGAACAGGGGCAAGGCATAAGCGGCAAAATGCAACACTGCAGACATCAGGACCATCGGCACACTGTTGCCATGAAAGGCGCGCAGGTTTTTGCCAAACCCATCCAGAATTTCATCGTAACCGTGGTACATCCTGACCCCGATGAGGTCCTGTCCCAGAGCAAGGCTGAGTTTCCCACCGTACTTTTTGATGCGTCTTGCGAGGTCCACATCTTCCAGCACGCTGTTCTTGACCCCGAGGTGCCCGGAGATGCGCTGGTAGCTTTCCCTTCGGAACACCATCACCTGTCCGTTTCCTGCGCTGGCCGCTGCGAACGGCAACCGAATGAACAGGTAGGGAAAAAAGCACAGCAGCACATCGTCAATCAGGGGGACCAGAGCGCGCTCGGTGAAGGTGCGGGTGTCCTGCCTCGGGTAAACGCTTAAGAGGTCGGTGTGGGTGTCCTGCATGCGTTTCAATACGCTTTTGAGGGCACCCTCATGCCAGAACACATCTGCATCGGTGAAGACCAGCACATCCCCCTGAGCCGCCTGAGAAAGCTGATGACAGGCCCAGTTTTTTCCGACCCATCCTCTGGGCAAAGGTTGACCCGAGATCAGCTTCAGGTTGGGATGTTGTTTCTGAAGGTCCTGCACCACGGTGGCGGTCTGGTCGGTGGAACGGTCATCCAGCACGATCACTTCGAAAGAACCTTGCTGCAAAAGCAAAGGAAGCGTGTGCTTGAGGTTTTCTTCCTCATTTCGAGCAGGGATCAAAACCGAGACCTTGGGGCCAGAAGCCGACACTGCTTTTTTCAATCTGGGAAACAAAAAGGCATTGATCAGGGCAATGCCCAGTTTGGTGAGCAAAAAAACCTCCAGAAACGTCCGGAGCCGTCTCACTGAAGCCTCAACAGTTTTTTCAGCCACTGGCTGGCAAAAGAGAGTTTTTCGGAATCGCTCCCCACCCCATGCATCACGGTCTGGTAACCGGGCAAAACCGCTTCTGGATCACACACGCCCAGGGCCCCGTCCAGTTCCAAAAGCAGGGCATTGATGGCACTTTCCACCTGCTCTGGAGGGCAAGGAGGACCCATGTTGAGGTAAGCCTCGGGATGCTGGTGACCCCGCATCACCACCCTGAGGGCCACCGGAACCACCGGAGCGCCCGAGCGATCAGCAAACCACTTCACACCCGGACGCACTTCACGCACAGGGCCTGCAGGTTTCAGGGCTCCCTCTGGATAGAGGATCAGGTGGTGGCCCTGCTGCAGGCTTCTTAACGCACCCCTGAGGTCTTTGCTGGACAGGGCACCCACCGATTTTAAAAAAGGGTACTTCAGCAACTGCTCGTGGAGCATGAGGAGCTTGAACGGTTGCTTCTGGCTCCAGCAGAGTTCAGCCATCACATAACCGTCCCACCAAGAATGGTGGTTGGGAACCAGCACAGCCGGAGCAGACTTCAGTGTTCCTTTGAGGTGAATCCCCCTGAGGCCACTTCTAAGGGTGCGGCGGATAAAGGTTTTGAAGAAGATTTCCAGAATTGCAGCCAAGCCAGCCCTCCCATCAACACCATCGTGATCAGACCTGCCGGATACATGCCCAGCAGGAGCAGGCCTGTGGGGAGGAAAAGGGCTTCAATGCGGTATGCCCACGCAAAATCCGGGGTTTTCAACTCTGGGGCCAGCTTGCGGACCACGAAGGCCAGCACCACACCCATCACATACCACGCTAGGAAATTCTGTGCAGGAACACCGTAGTACGCACTCCAGAGTTGTCCCTCCTGCCAAGACCAGTAACCCTCGCGGATCATCAGGGGCTCCAGACCCACGTCCCAGACGACCAGATACAGCCCGGTCAGCCAGGGGTTGCCTTTGGCGAGCAAGTAAGCAGACAGGGTCATGGCCCACCATCCGAGGGGCACAATGATCGGTACCCCAAGCAGGGTGATGCCCGGTGGGTCATAGGTGTAATTGCCAAAGGGAAATCCGGTGCGGCTTCCCAAAACCTCGATGCCCAGTCCCATTCCGAAAGTGAGCAGCATGATCCAGAATGCTTTGCCTTTGATGTGCTCATGAGCGAACAAAAAAGCCGCAATCGCCAGACTGCCTGTTGAGAGGGTCGCCAGCAGGGGAAAACCATCCGGCCAGAGGGGCACTGGAATTTTCAGAAGGGCAAACAGGGCCACAAACAGGGTCCATGGTTTGAGCGAGCGGGCCATTTTGAACCATCGGGGCAGTGCTTGAGGGTGCAAGAACAGCAGCAACCCTTGCACCACCAGCAGGTTGGTGATCAAGAAGAAAGTGGCTTCTTCAATGGGAAGTCCGAACGGCTTGAGGGCAAAAGAGAATTTGGTGTTGATGTCCCAGATGCCAAAATGCACGATGGCCAGATAATCGGTGATCCACAGGTAGGCTGTTGGAACCATCAGGCCCACCCAGAAAGCCCGTCTGTTGCTGAGGATCAAATCCCCACCGAAAGCCCACTGAAACGCAATCACCGGACAGGCCCACGCCAGAATCAGGCCCATGTAATAGCCCGCCTCTGTGAACAGCAGTCCAGCCCCAATGAAACTTAAAGCCAGCCAGAACACCGTGCCCCAGAGTCTTGCTCCAGCGGGGCCACTTTTGGGTTCTCCCCACCTTCTGAGCAGGAAAAACAGCCAGAGGCCTGCAATCAGGGGTTGCACCAGAAAGAAGAAGTACTCTTCAATCGGAACGTAACCGATCACCATGCTGACCCGCTCTGGTGGGTACTGCCACACCCCTTTGTAAATCAGGTAGTTGTCCCAGGGGGTGGTGTAAATCAGGGCAATCAGGGGCAGCAAAAAATAGAAGCTGAGCGTCCAGCGGTTCTCGGGGCGGTAATTCCCTGCCAGAGGTTTTTTGCGAACCTCCAGCAGGGTGATGGCCACCAGCACAAACAGCAGCGGAAGGGTGAAAATGTAGTGGTATTCCCAGTACGTCATGTTTTTCCATTCCGTAGGGAACAGCTTCCCTACCAGCGCAATTTCGGCGTACGTGAAAGGTCTTTGAGCAGGGTGCGGGCGGTGTTGCGTCCACTGGCACCCATGATGCCCCCTCCGGGGTGGGTGCTCGCTCCAGTCAGGTACAGGTTTTTCAGGGTGGGCCAGCGGTATTCACTGGCACCCAGAAACGGCCTGAGCGCGAACATCTGGTCGGTGCCCATTTCCAGATGCATCACATTTCCCCGTCTGAGGCTCAAATTATCCTGAAGCCATGCTGGAGATTGTACGAGCTCACCCACAATCTGGTCCCGGGTGCCCGGCGCATAGTGTTCGAAAGCACCAAGTATGTAATCTCTGGCTTCTTTGGTGCGGGTTTCCCAGCTTCCACTGGACATTTCGTAAGGGTAATACTGGGCCCAGAGCCACAACACTTCTCCATCTGGTGGGGCCAGCGAGTCATCAATGCTGGAAAAACTCATGGCGATGATGGGCGGGTCTCTGGTGGGTTCTCCAGCCAAGTACTCACCGTAAGCAGTCAAGAGTTGTTGCTCATTTTTGATCAGGAGGCCCAGACCGATGCGGGATTCCGGTTCGTGGTGGTTGCGGTATTTGACTTTGCCTTTGAGGGCCAGACGCAGAATCATGCCAAAGCCATTTCCCACCCGAACATTGCGGGCAAGCTCAGGAACTTTGTCCTCTGGGAGGGCATCCACAGTTTCCAGCACATGGGTTCCGCTGACCACGGTTCGGGCGGTGTATACGTCGCCGTCCTGCAAGCGCACTCCGGTGGCCCGATCCCCCTGCACCAGAATTTCTTTGACGGGTGCGTTCAGGAAGATCTGGCCTCCGTAAGCCTCAATGGCCCGTTTCAGGGCACGGGTGAGGCCACCACTTCCCCCTCTGGGACGGGCCACACCGCCCACATGGTACAGGGGGTGCCAGAGCAGGAATGGTGCGCTCATGGGTTCTGTGGGTGGAGGTCCAGACTGGGCTGCCATCCAACTGAGGGGTGCCCGGACCCTTTCCTCGGAGAAGTATTCCTTGACGACCTCGCCATAAGGACGCATGATGCGGGTCAGTTTGGTTTGCCAGTCTTTCTGCATCCCCGAGCCCCACACCAGATGCTTGCCAAGGTCAAGGGGATTGGGCGCACTCAGGAAAGCTTCGTTGACGCTTTTGGCAAAAGGCATCCAATCCTGCACAAAGCGGTTGTACGCTTCACCCTGACCGGGGAAGATTTTGTCGAGTTCATGGGCGGTTTTGTCGAGGTCCCGCCAGACAAACCACGGGGTTTCCCCATCCGAACAGTGAAACAAGGGATCGAGTTCCAGATAATGCAGCCCGAAGCGCTCCAATTCCAGTTCCTGCACGATGGGCGTCATGCGAATCAGGATGTGTGCACTGCCTCCGTAATCAAAACGGTAGCCGCTGACCACTTCTTCGGTGGAGACTGCACCACCCACCAGATGCCGTTTTTCGAACACTGCAACCTTGTAGCCAGCTTTTGCAGCGTAGGCCGCAGTCACCAGAGCATTGTGTCCTGCGCCAATAATGATCACATCGTAATCCAAGGTTGTGCCCCCACTTCTTGTGCTTTCATGCTACCACCAATTTTTCTGGACCCAGAGGATGTTTTGCCCACTTGGTGCCCGGCGCGACAAAACCACAATCCTGTGGTGGCCTGCAGCTTCCCTGAAGACTTCATGAAGCTGTTTTGTGACGGCCACAGGAAGTAAAGAGTTTGTAATGCCTATCATGGCCTCAGGTTCATTGGAATGGCTTGCTGCACACTGGAAAACCACCCCAGTGAATCTGGCCTGTTGTTGCAAGGAGACGGTACACATGAAGAAACTTGGATTTTTAACGGTTTTGCTGGTCCTCACCGCCTGTGGCCAAACCCCCACCGGCCCCAAACTTCCCGAGGTGGATCAAACGCAGGGCTTCTCTGGAGACCTGCCCACAGGATCCAAAGTGGTCTCCGAGGAGGAGTTCCGTTCCAAACTGAACGAGCCCGGCGCAGAATACTACACCCCTGAAAAAGACAAAAAGAATGCTGAGGCCGCTGCAGCAAAAGAAGCTGCCGATCAGAAAACCATCGAAGACTTCCTGAACAACAACGACCTGCCAGAGCTGAAAGCCTTGCTGGCCAATGTGCCGGATCCCAAAGATCCCAGCGTCAAACCCCTTGCAGACGGCAATTATGAACTCATCACTTCAGACAACGCCGAGCAAACCCTGAAAGTGATCACCCTCGGGCAACGTTTCAAGAAATCCGAACTGGCCCGCAGCATTGAGAACTTTCCCAAAAAAGACAACCAGCTCGGCATTTATGAACTCATTTACTCCAACCTGAGCGAAGTGGAACGCAAAGAATACCAGCTTCCGACCCTTGAAGAAATGCGAGGCAGCGACCTGCGAACCATCAACGCCGTCAACAGCCGTTTCCAGCAAATCTACCCTGGCCTCATTGCAGGTTTGCTGGATCCCACCAAACCTGTGGGCTGGACCGATGACCCCACCAAAGAGCAGGGCTACTTGGACGGCAGTGACCGCACCAACTCTGCTGCCAGTTGTTCTGCTTTCAAAGACACGGGCATTTACAAGAACTTCGAATGGCCCCTCAAATACTACGCCACCAGTGTGAAAAATCAGGGCATGCGTGGCAGTTGTGTGGCCTTTGCCATCGTGGCAGCCACCGAAATGCAATATGCCAAAGCCAACAACAAATGGATCAACCTGTCAGAACAGGCGTTCTACAACCGCATTGCCAACGTCTGGCAACCCAGAACCTATGGAGATGGGGCAGACACCACCTTCATTTACAACACCTCTGCAGCACAGGGCCACCAATTTGCTCTGGAAAACCAGTGGGGCTACAACGCTTCATGGAGCCGTTCCAACATCCTCAACGCCTCAGATGAGTTGATTGGATACAACAATTCCTGCACCGGATACACCGACAGCTACTGCTCGGACACCGCCCACCAGAGTCAGGTCCTGTGTGTCAAACTCTTTGGCAACAACTTCTGCATCAACTTGCCCAAACCGGTCACCCCTGCTGCACCTGCTGTGGTGCCACAAGGACAGCTGGAGCTCTGGAACCATGAAAACAAAGACCTGTCCATTGCCTACATGATCCTGACCCTGGCTTTCAAAAACACCGTGGTGGCCAGTCTGGGTGTGATGCCCAGTTGGGACGATGCCAATGCCAACGGTTTCGCCCTCAGTCAGTCTTACAACGATGGCAAAAAGAGCCGTGGTGGTCATGCGGTTCAGATCACGGGTTTCATCACCAACAGCAAGTTGAGAGAGAAACTGCCCAATGCACCAGAGGGGGAAGGTGGCGGATACTTCATCGTCAAAAACTCCTGGGGGGCATGCTGGAAAGATGGGGGCTACATCTACATCCCCTTCGATTACATGAAAGCTTACGGCTACTCGGCCATTCGGGTGTCGGTCAAATAAAGACACAAGTCAGCAGACAGGGTCGCTCTGGCCCTGTCTTTTTTTGCATTGTTTTGAGGCCAGACCTTCAGGCCTTGAAAGTGCGTTTGCGGATGTCCATCATCACCCGGCGGTAGGTCTGGGGCGATACCAGATCATGCAGAGCATCCAGCGCTTCTTCGATGGTTTCAAAGGTGTTTTCCTCATCGGTTTCCAGCAGCACTTTGCTTTCGGTGGTGATGTAAAAGCGCACGTCCATTTCAGGCGTATAGGTGGCACAAAACAATCGGCCTTTGGCACCGGGCATCATGAAATCTTCCATCTGGATTCTCCTTGTTGTGCGGATCGACTCAATCTTACAGGGGATTGAGGGAACGTGCAGTGACCAGCATATCGTACTTCCCGGTGACATTCACATGGTACCGGTGCTTCTGAAAATACCTGCGAAAAAACGCCACATCTTTGAACAGCAAAGACAATTCAGGGTCCCGGTAATTCACCATCCGGGCACCATAACTGACTTCACCATCCACATACCGGCAGTTCGGAAAGCCCAGGAGCCAGTGGCCTCCCCCTTTGATGTGCTTCAGGAGCCTTCTGAACACCGCCTCCACTTCAATGTTGGCACTCTGCAAGGTTCCGATGCTGAGGATCAGATCAAACTGCCCGAGGTCCTCTGGCAAGTGGTTGATGTCAGCCACCCTGAATTGATGCTCTGGGAACCGCTCTCGGGCCACCTGCAAGGCACTTTCGCTGTGGTCGATGCCCAGCACTTCAAAGGTGTGCTCGGGGTAAGCCCAGTTCAGGAGGTGCAGTTCTTCTGCAGTGTTCACCCCGAGGTCCAGCACTCTGGCTCCATCAGGCAGGTTCAGGCTTTGCAGGGCTTGCAGGGCGTCCAGCACAAAACATGGTTCTGCAAGTTTGTGGATGCGCTGGAATTCGGTGTGGGCACCGTACTTCTCTGGATCTGCAGAGGGGGTTCTGTCCCGACCTCTGGATTTTCTTCTCTGGAACGTGACCTTCATGAACGGAGGGTGCTTCTCTGGGACTTGCATGTGGCAATCCAGACGGTCGGCCAGATCCATCCAGACCCTCAGGGGATGGTACAGGTAAGGGGTTTCCCCTATTTTGACCGTTTCACCTGCGTAATGGCCCAAAAAAGGGTCAGGATCCAGCACCTGAAAGGAGACCTTTTCTGCTTCCAGCAGCTTGTTTTGAATTTCAGAGATCACCTGAAACAACGGTTCAGAGCCAAAAATCACACCTGTTTATAATATGAAAGTAAGATTAAGCACAACTTTTGGAGGCATTCATGAAGGGTCTGGTTTTCAGCGGAGGGGGCATCCACTTTGCCACCCATGCAGGTGTGATGGAAGAACTGTTCAACAAAGATGCAGCAGGCATCCAGAGCTTTGAGGCCATTGTGGGCACCTCTGCAGGCAGCATCTATGGGGCTTTGCTGGCTGCAGGTTACACCCCCAAACAGGTGAGTTTGCTCAGTACCATCCTGTCACAACCCCCTTTTGGCAGCACCCTGTTTGACGCCGACCCGGGCAGTTTTGCAGCAGCCCTGCTGAAATACGACCTCAATTACGTGAAAGGGGCCGTCAAAGGCTGGAACCTGCTCTCGCTTTTTGAGGCGTTCTTGCACCGCGACACCGCACAGAAACTCCAGCAGATTTTGCACAGCGATGCCGACTGTGCTGCTGCACGCCCCCTTTTGATTGACCGTTACAACGTCAACCTCAAGGCCGAACGCACGGCGGCTTACTACGCACAGCAAATTCATTTTGGAGAGATTCCCAAGCAACTGTACATCGTGAGCACCAACGCCTATACCGGCCAGAACGTGGTTTTCACCAGAGTGGGGACCAAGGAAGAAGAACTGGCCCGTGAAAACCAGCTTTGCTTTCCCACCGACTACATCAACTCCAGCAACAGCATCGAAACGGCAGTGCAGTTGCAAGCCATCAAGGTGTCCTCCCAACCGGACAACCCAGAGCACCTGCACCTCAGGCGTTTTGAACACCGGGTCTACTGGGAATTTGACCGCAGCCTGTACGGCGAACAGTTGCCTTTGTCGGTGGCGATCCGTTGCAGCATGAGCATCCCCGGCGTGTTTGAGCCTTACTGGCTGCAGAAAACCCTCGAAAAAGGCGAAACGGTGCTGGACCCTTTCATCGATGGTGGGGTCACCAGCAACTTCGCGGTCAGTGTGGCCATTCATAAAGCGCTCGGGAACTGTCAGGATGTGCTGGGCATCTCCCTGACCAACCTCGGGTACCGCCTGCCCGATCCCAGGGTCACCGACAACGCTGTGTCCATCCTGCTCAGAAGTTTTGATTACTCTGGCGACGCCATTCTGGACCTGATGCGCGAAGAGGCCGACCTCGACCACAAGCGTTTCACCATCATCAACGCCATGAGCCAACTGAACATTCCCCTTACCGGGGTCTCGCAACTTCCCCTGTTGATCGATGAAGGCAAAAAAATCGCTCAGGATTATTGGGACACCGCCACCCGCTTTTTTGGGTCCGAGCAGATTCCAGAGATGTTCAAAAACCCCGGCGAAATGATGATTTACCTGTCTGACGCAGCCACCACAGGTTCGGATGCCTTTGAAGACCTCAAACAACAAAAATCCAACCTGCTGCCCTCGCCCACAGAGGCAGATGTGGCCAACCTGCTGGGCGGTTTCCAGAAAGGGGGCGCATGGCTGTGGGTCAGTGTGGTGATTTTGCTGGCCTTGTGCGGTGCGGTCAGTCTGTTGCTCAGCCTGCTCAGAATGCTGGGAGGCTCTGGCATCTGGAACGTCCTGTGGTTGCTGGCGCTCACCGGAGGGGCTTACTTTTTGCTGCGGCAATACGCTCTGGGGTTGGTGCGCAAAGGGAAATAGCAGCGCAGAATGCTATCCAAATCCTTTTGGGCTTTTCCCCCTCCATGTTATGCTGTTTCCCACTTGGAGTGACTTTTTTGTCGCTCAGGAGAGGTAACCCATGCGCAAATACTACACTTCTGAATCGGTGTCCGAAGGGCACCCGGACAAGCTGGCGGATTTGATTTCCGACAGCATCCTTGATGAATTTCTCCGTCAGGAACCCACCGCCCGAGTTGCCGTTGAAACCCTCGTCACCACTGGCATGGCCGTGGTTGCTGGAGAAGTCACCGCCCAGAGCGCCTATGTGGACGTGCAAAACGTGGTCCGCAAAGCCGTGCGCAGCGTCGGTTACACCCGTGCCCACTACGGCTTCGATGCCGATTACTCTGCCGTGATGTCCACCATCCACGAGCAAAGCCCCGACATTGCAGATGGGGTCAATTACTCCGAAGAGTGGCGCAACATGTCCGAAGAGGACCGCTCAAAGCCCGAAAACCGCTTCAGCATGATCGGGGCCGGAGATCAGGGCCTCATGTTCGGTTACGCCACCAACGAAACCCCCGAACTGATGCCCCTTCCCATCACCCTTGCCCACGGCATCACCCGTCGCATTGCCCAGATCCGCAAGGAAGGCATGCTGGACTACCTGCGCCCTGACGCCAAAGCACAGGTCACTGTGGTCCGCGAAAAAGACGACGTGTGGGTGGACACCGTGGTCATCTCCACCCAGCACAACGAAAAAGTCGAGCAGTCCCAGATCAGAGAAGACATGCTGGCTCTGGTGATCCGCCACGTCATCCCCGAGAACTACCTGAGGGAAGACACCAAGTACTTCATCAACCCCTCGGGCAAATTTGTGATTGGGGGTCCACACGGAGACACCGGCCTGACAGGGCGCAAAATCATCGTGGACACCTACGGTGGAGCCGTCCCACACGGTGGGGGCGCTTTCTCCGGCAAAGACCCCACCAAAGTGGACCGCAGTGCTGCTTACTACGCCCGTTACATTGCCAAGAACATCGTGGCAGCCGGACTCGCTGATAAAGCTCTGGTGGAAGTGTCTTATGCGATTGGTCGGGCCAACCCTGTTTCCATGCGCGTAGATACGTATGGCACAGGAAAAATCAAAGACAGCCAGATCACAGAGTTGGTGAAGAAGCACTTTGATGCCCGTCCTCAGGCCATCATTGCAGAGCTGGACCTGCGCCGTCCGATTTACGCGCAGACCGCTGCTTACGGTCACTTTGGCCGCCCCGAGTTCCCCTGGGAGCAAACCTCCAAAGCCGAGGCCCTCAGAAAAGCTGCTGGCCTGTAAACCCTGAAACCTGAAATACCCCCGAGGATGGGCTCGGGGGTGTTTTGCTGTCCATCTGACTTAAGCCACCTGTGTCTGGGTCTGAAACGTGCTTTCTTCTATGCTGATCCTATGAACTGGATCAAACTTGAAAAATCATTGTCATTTCTGCTCAGGCATTCTCCAGAGACCCTGCAATTGCAAATGGACCCTGAAGGCTGGGTGGACACAGACGCCCTCGTCAAAGCCGTCAAATTCAAAGAATCCCGATTTGACCTGAAAGCCTTACAAAAAATTGTGCGTGACAGCCAGAAACAGCGCTTTTCCTTTTCTGAAGATGGAAGCAAAATCCGTGCCAATCAGGGGCACTCTGTGAAGATTGACCTGAAACTCTCTCCCACTACGCCTCCAGAGCTGCTGTATCACGGCACCGTGGAGCGTTTTCTGGACAGCATCATGCAAGACGGTCTGAAGAAAGGGGACCGCCAGCATGTGCACCTCTCTCTGGACCTTGAAACCGCGCAGAAAGTCGGCCAGCGGCGTGGCAAACCCATCATCCTGACCGTGAATGCCCGAAAGATGCATGAAGAAGGGCATCTGTTTTACGTGTCAGACAACGGGGTGTGGCTCACCGAGCAGGTGCCTCCACAACATCTGAACCTTCATCTGCCTTGAGCCTTCAAAGCCGCCATCAAACCCTGAATGGCGGTTTCTTTGGCTTTGGCTTCCACCTCAATCCAAGGGACGTCCCAGAGGGCCTCGGGAAAGTCGGTGATCAGGTCGTGGTGCCTGCTGTCGTGGATGCCCTCTTTTCCACTGGACAGGTGCACCACCTGCCATGAGGGGTCCGGCCACGTCTCGCGGGACAGTTTCACCCACTGCTCGATGCTGGGATCCGACAGGGACGGCAGTTTCTCTTTGACCACATGGTGGTGGGCATCAAAGACCATCGGAACACCCGCAGCAATACAGGCTTCAAAAATATCTCTGGCCGAATAGGTTTTCTCGTCGTTCTCCAGAGTCAGACGGGACTTCACGCTGTCAGACAGGGTGTGGATGGTTTCCACCAGCTTGAATCCCCTGCCCCCTTTGCCTCCGTGGATGTTCATGAACGACCATGCAGACCTCGGGAGGCCCAGCAGATCCATCACCCATCCGTGGTGCTCCAGATGCTGCACACTGTTCTGGATGACCTTTTCGGATTCCGAACTCAGGACCACAAACTGATCAGGATGCACCCCCACCCGCACCCCGAGTTGCAGGGCTTTTTTGCCCACCTCAGAAAGCTGGTCTTGCATCTCCAGCAAAATGCTTTTCCCGAGCCCATCTTCCAGATCACTTAAAGGAAACAGGTTGGCGGTCACCCGGTACAGCTTCCAGCCCTGCTGGTGCACATAATCCAGCGCGAAAAGCAGCATGTTCAGGTTGCTCTGGTACAAGTCAGAGAGCCTGCTGCGTTGTTCCGCTTCGGAAAACTGTTTGTAACGGGCCAGGGTCATGGTCCGGTAGCGCACCTCTGGACCACAGGTGATGCAGACCAGACCCAGTTCAGGAAGGGGCTTTTTCACAGTAGGGGTATTTTGCCTGAAGATGCCAACCAGAACCGCATGCAGAAATACCAAAAATCCTCTCCCTGCGAGAGGGAGAGGACCGAGCGCAGCTCGTGGAGAGGGTCAAGAGAGGGTCAGCTGAACAGGTGAGCAATCGCAGCAGCTTCTTCTTGCAGCTCTTGCAGGGTGGCTTCCATGCGCTCTCTGGAGAAGTCGTTCACAGGGAGGCCCTGAACGATTTCGTAGTCGCCATCTTTGCAGATGCAGGGGTAGCCGTAGACCACACCCTCGGGGATGCCGTAGCTTCCGTCAGAGGGAACACCCATGGACACGTATTTGTCTCCGGTGCCCAGAGCCCAGTCGCGCATGTGGTCAATGGCAGCACTGGCAGCACTGGCAGCGCTGGACAGGCCACGGGCTTCGATGATTGCAGCACCGCGTTTTTGCACGGTGGGGATGAAGTCATTCACCAGGTAGGCTTCGTCCACTTGCTCAGCGAAGCTCTTGCCATTCACTTTGGCGTTGTAAGGATCGGGGTACTGGGTGGCGCTGTGGTTGCCCCAGATGATCACATCTTCCACGTCGGTGGAGGCCACGCCCAGTTTGCCAGCAATCTGGGAGATGGCGCGGTTGTGGTCCAGACGCACCATGGCGTGGAACTGGCGGGGAGAGAGGTCAGGTGCGCTCTTGGAGGCAATCAGGGCGTTGGTGTTGGCAGGGTTGCCCACCACCAGCACTTTCACATTGCGGGAGGCCACATCGTTGATGGCTTTGCCCTGCACGGTAAAAATGGCACCGTTGGCTTCCAGCAGGTCTTTGCGCTCCATGCCTTTGCTGCGGGGGCGTGCACCCACCAACAGGGCATAATCGGCATCTTTGAAGGCCACGTTGGGATCATCGGTCTGCACGATTCCGGCCAGCAGGGGGAAAGCGCAGTCTTCGAGTTCCATGGCCACACCCTTCAGGGCGTTCAGACCCTGGGGAATTTCCAGCAATTGCAGGATCACGGGTTGATCTTTGCCAAGCATGTCGCCAGCGGCAATGCGGAAAAGCAAGCTGTAACCAATCTGTCCTGCGGCTCCGGTGACTGCGACTCTAACAGGGGTTTTCATTTTGAATCTCCTTTAACCTGGGTTAACCTTCCCAATGTTAAGGCTTTCGTCCCGGGGATTCAAACCCAAAATGTCCCGAATGTTCACTGCACTGGGAACAAACACCCTGCCAAAAGCCCAAAAAAGCGAAGGGGAGCCCGAAGGCCCCCCTTTTGAAACCCTGCAACAGGGTTTACTTGCTGTTTTTGCCAACCTGCAGCATACGACCACGGTCGGCTTTGATTTTGGCAGCTTTGCCGCGCAGTTCACGCAGGTAGTACAGTTTGCTGCGACGCACTTTACCGCGTTCCAGCACAGTCACGCCCTGAATGATGGGGCTGTTGAAGGGGAAGACACGCTCCACACCTTCGCCAAAGGAAATCTTGCGCACAGTGAAGCTTTTGCCAGCGCCACTGTTGTTGATGGCAATGACAACGCCTTCGAAAGCCTGCACACGGGTGCGGTTGCCTTCGACCACTTTGGTGTCCACGCGCACGGTGTCACCAGCGCGGAACTCGGGGATGTCGGTGCGGATTTGCGCCTGGGTCACACTGCGCAGAATGCTGTTGCGGTTGATGGTCATGACATGCTCCTTCGCAAAAGGCGGACCAATGCTCCAGAAAAAATGCCCTCTCGGGCGGAGTCATTGTTCACTTTCACTTCATGCCGTTTTGGCACGTAAAAAAGAGTTTATCACGGGGCGGGTCAGGGAGTCCAGAGGGGCTTTTTTGAGAGGCTTGTAGAGGACAGACGTGCCTTGCCCGAGAGCCGAGAGCCGAGAGCCGAGAGCCGAGAGTATGATTTGCCACACAGGAAAAATCATCAAGGGAAACGTCTGTAGGGGCGAGGCGTGTCTCGCCCTGAATGCTTCAGCCAAAGCTTTTATAGCCCTCGGCCCTATGCTCTCGGCCCTCGGCAATTTTTAGTCCTCAGCGTGCTGCAGGTCCCTACCTCAGCAAATCCACCAATTTGGACCCAATCAGTTGTGCCCTCTCCAGAGGGGTTTTGCCTTCACGGTCACGGGTGCGGCGGTCTGCACCGTGTTGCAGCAGGTATTCCACCATGGCACGGTCTCCTTTGACCACAGCAACGTGCAGAGGGGTGAGGGTGCCTTCGGGTTCATTGACAGGTGCACCATTTTGAATCAGCCACTGGAGCACCTCAAAGTTGCCGCCCATGATGGCATGGAAGACCACGCTCAGGCCGTGTGCCCCTCGGGCCCGGACACACTCGGGGTGTTTTTGAACGGTGCTCTGGACAGCTTCAAGTTCTCCCAGAGCGGCCCATGCACAGATGTCCGGGCGGGCTCCGTGTTCGATCAGGTACTGCATGATGTCTTTGTTCCCCACGTGGGCCGCAGCCCCGAGGGGTGTTTCGTTCCAGCTTGCCCGGGCGTGGATCAGTTCAGGTTGGTGTTGGAGCAGGTGTTGCACTTTGTTCAGGTCATGGTGGGCAGCCATCACAAAGCTGTTCTGCTCTTCGAGCTTCATAGGGCCATTCTAGGTTTGCTTTTTCGAAATCGGTGTGATGAAAACCTGTGCTTGTGCAGTGATAAAGGTCACCTGAAAATCCTGATTTGCTGCTAAGATTCTGTTTTTCATTGCTCTGGGGTCGTTTTTTGTTGATTGGGGTGCAGCTTTCCATGAAACCACTTTGAAGGTTTGGTGGGAAAGTTGAGCAAACAAAACAAGAACCCCACTTTCATGGGGTTCTTCCTGATTGACAAATTCGAAAGGGTGTCTTATTCAGCAACCAGACGTTCACCGCGTTCAAAACGCTTGCGTTCGAACAGGTAGAACACCGCTGGCACCACATACAGGGTCAGGATGGTTCCCGTGAGCACCCCACCCAGCACAATCACCCCGAGAGGTTTGCGAAGCTCTCCACCTTCACCAATGCCCAGAATCAGGGGCAAGGAAATCACCAGCACGGTGATGGTGGTCATCAAAATTGGACGCAGACGCAGTTTGGCGGCTTCCACCAGAGCTTCACGAAGGTCCTGGCTCTGGGCTTCACGCACCACGAAGTCCAGCAAGAGGATGGCGTTCTTGGTGACCAGACCGATCAAGAGCACGGTTCCCAGCACACTGACCACGTCCAGACCGGTGCCAAACCAGTAACTGAACCAGAAGGCACCCACCAGAGCCAGCGGAATGGGAAGCAGGATGTAGAAGGGATAACGGAAGCTGTTGAACTGGCTGGCGATCACCAGAAAGTTGAGGATCAGGGCCAGACCGAATGCGAAGGGGGCTGCACTGGCAAGGTCTCCCACGAAGGCACTGCTGCCGTCTTCTTCAAGGGTCACCTGATCGTCAATGATCTTCTTGTCCTTGAATTCATTTTGCAGTTCGCCTTGCACCTGAAAGAGGCCGGGAGCACCGGGACGCAAATTGGCGTAAACCGTGGTGCCAAATTGCTGGTCCTGACGGGACAAGCGGGCAGGCGCACGGCTGGACTCGAATTTGCCCAGAGAAGACAGTGGGATGGTTTGCTGCAAAGCAGGTGCATAGATGGGCAAGGACAGCAAGGCCGATTCTGTGCCGATCACAGTGGGATCTGCCTTCAGGACGATGTCGTACTCTTCCCCACTGCGGCGCACCACACCAGCACTTGCACCCGAGTTGTAGGTGCGCAGTGTGTTGGCAATGTCAAAGGGAGTGATGCCGGTGCCCACCAGTTTTTCACGGTCAGGCACAAACACCTGCTCGGGGGTGGTTTCGGAAAGGTCACTGCGCACATCGGTGGTGTAGTCCTTGGAACGCAACACCTCCAGCATCTTGGCAGTGCGTTCTTCCAGAAGCTCGGGGGTGGGGGCTTTCAGGAAGTAAGCGATGTCGCTTTCCCCTTGCGGTCCACCCTGAGGAATCTGCAGTTTCACATCCACCTGAGGGTTGTTTTTGTACAGCTCTGCGACGTCTTTGCGGTAGGCTTCGGCCAGAGCATACACGTCACTGGAACGTTCTTTTTTCTTGACCATTTCAACCGTCAAGCGGGCACGCTCAGGACCGTTCACGCCCACCTGGGTTTCCACCACTTTCACCTCGGGCTTTTGCAGGAAGTAATTTTCCAGCAAGCGCACATTTTCGTTGGTGCTTTCCAGGTTGATGCCTTTGGGCTGTTTGAGGTTCACGATGATGATGCTGTTGTCGGTTTTGGGGGTGAAGTTGAAGGGGATTTTGGGTCCCACAATGCCGACAGACCCGAGGGCCAGCACAGCAAGCACAATCACCACAGCGGGACGTTTGAGGCCAGCGGCCAGCGTGCTGGCATAAACATTTTGCAGACCATTGAATCCGCGGTTGTTGAGTTCGTGCAGGTTGGTGGCACTGGCATTGAACAGCTCAAAGAAGATGTTGAACAGGTACACCAAGAGGGCATACACCAGAGGGTAAGCCAGCAATCCGATCAGGTAGATGGCCCCTCCCATCTGGAACAACGCCACCCCATAGCCCAGCAACAGAACCCAGCTGAAGGGCACTTTCCACCAGGTCTTCAGGCCATGAATCAGGTTTTTGGGACCGATGGTGTGGGCCAAAGCCTCCTTGAAGGTCAGCTCTTTGGGGTCCGGGAAGTAGGCCATCCGCACGGTCAGGAAGAACAGGGCTTCTGCCCATGAAACCGCAACCGCTGCAGCCAGCACCACACCGAACTGCTGGAAGAATTGACCCACAATGCCGGGCAGGAAGCTGATCGGAATGAACACCGCCATCAGAGACAGGGTGGAGGCAGACACCGCACTGGTGACTTCACTGGCCCCCTTGAGCACCGAGTCTTTGAGGTTGAACCCCAACCGCCGGTAGCGCTCCACGTTCTCTGCCACCACAATGGAGTCGTCCACCACGATCCCAATCGCCACAATGATGGCCAGAAGGGAGATGATGTTGAAGGTGAACCCCAGAATCGGGAACATGATGATGGCACCCAGAATGGAAATCGGAATCGCCAGCACCACCGAAAACACGGTGTTGAGTTTTCCGAGGAACACCAGACACACGATGCTCACCACGATGATGGTCAGGTAAGCGTCTTTCCAGGTGTCATCCACCTGCAATTTGATGGCTTCGGTGGTGTCGGAAACCACGGTGGTTTTGTAGCCCTCGGGCAGTTTCAATGCTGCAAGTTCTTTGCGGATGTCTGCAGCCACCGCCACGCTGTTGGCATCGCTGCTTTTTTGCACAGAAAGGGTGATGACCGGCTCACCGTTCACACGGCTGTACGTTTCCAGTTCAGCACTGCTGTCACGCACCACAGCCACATCCTGCACCCTCAGGCCACGGGAGGTGTCCACAATGATCTGGGCCACATCCTCGGGGGTTTTGGCGGTGTTCCTCAGGCTGTAGGTGATGCGCTCACCCTGAATGTTGCTCGATCCGGCAGCAAGGTTCAGGCTGTTTGCAGAAATGGCCTGAGAGATCTGAGAAGGGGTGATGCGGTAATTGGCCAGTTTGGCCGGGTCCAGCAACACCTGCACTTCACGCTCTGGGGCACCCGTGACAGCGACCCCCGTGACCCCATCCACCCGCTGGATTTTCAGCTTCAGGATGTCTTCGGCGTAATCGGCCACTTCCAGAAGGTCCTTGCCGGGAGCACTGAGGGCCACCGACAGGATCGGGGTTCCGGTGGGATCAAACTTCTGGACCACCGGAGCGTTGGCATCGGAAGGCAGGCTGGCCCGGGCGCTGTTCACCCGCTGGGAAACCTCCACAGCAGCCTGATCCACGTCCTTGCCGTAATCGAACTGCACAATCACCTGCGAGACGTTTTCGTTGCTCACCGAGCTCAGGGAATCGATCCCCGGCAAAGTGGCCAGAGCGTCCTCGATGGGTTTGGAAATCTGGTTGGCGACCTCCTCGGGTCCGGCTCCGGGGTAGGTGGTGACCACCGCCACCACCGGAACTTCGAATTTGGGCAGCACATCCACCCCGATGCCCCGGAAACTCAGAATGCCAATCAGAATCAACGCCCCGAAGATCGCCGTCGCGAACACAAAGCGGTTCACGAAGAACTTGACGATCGGGCTTTCTCTCACTCGACCACCTCAACCCGTGTGCCATCGGTCAGTTCGGCAGGGAGGGGAAAAATCACACGCTGGCCGGTTTCCAGTCCAGCAAGGGCCACTTTGCCATCGGCTTCACCCATGCGACGCACCGAAACCGCTCTGGCCAGACCGTCCTTGACCACAAAAACCCGGGTTTGCCCTTCAGACACCCTGAGGGCACTGGCGGGAACCAGAGCACCTTCGGCAATCTGCAAACTGTATTTCAGGGTTGCGGTGCTGCCCGCAGGAATGCCTGCAGCGTTCAGTCGGGCCACCAGTTCGATCAGGCGGTCCTGACCGGGCACCTCGCTCTGGCGCACCAGTTTGGCGCTGTAATCTTTGCCGCCGTATTTCAGGACCAGAGAAGTTCCCTGTGTGAACTGGGTGGCCTGCTCTGGAGGCAGTCTGAAGACCCCTTCCAGTGTGGAAGGATCGGAAATGCGGAAGGCTCTGGAACCGGTGCTCAGGAATTCACCCACATTCACGGTGACTTCGTTGATGACCCCATTGAAGGGGGCTTTCACACGGGCATCACCCAGAGCTTTCTGGGCATTTTGCAACTGGTTCTGGGCCTGACTGACCTGCACGGCCAGCAAAGCCAGATCCTCCTGACCGGAACGCTGGGTGCGGGTCAGGTTGTCCTGGGCGTTTTGCAGCTGGTTTTCTGCATTGCTGACGTTCAGGTTCAGGTTCTGGAGGTCCAACTGGGCAATCCCACCCACTTTTTGCAGTTCCAGACCTTCGTTGTAGCGCTTCTGGGCAAGTTGCAGGCTCTGGCGGGCCGTGGCCACCTGTGCCTGCAGGAGGCTGGTGTTTTCCTGCTGTGCCCTTCTGGCCTTGTCCAGATTGATCTGTGCAGACCGCACAGCAAGCTGGGCATTGCTGAGTTGGGTTTGCAGTTGGGCGGTGTCCAGCTCAATCACCGTCTGGCCTGCAGTCACCTGCGTGCCCTCTGGGGCCAGAATGGCCTTGACCTGACCGCTTCCCGTGCTGCCCACAAAGCTTTCCTTGACCGGGTTCAGGGTCACGTTGACGGTGCGGTCGCTTTTCAGCACGCCCGAGGAAGCTTCCACCACACGCACCTTGCGGGTGAGTTCTTCACGCACCTCCTGCTTGGTGGGTTCGGTGGTCTGGGACTGCTCCTTGTCTTTGGGGGTGCATGCGGCCAAAAGAAGCGCAGCCGTCACCCCGAGGAGCCACAATTTGCGCATCAGCGGCCCCCTGAACCTGCTTGAAATCCGTAGTAAGCCTTCAGGTAAGCGTTGCGGGCTTGCAGCAGACCGAATTCGGCTTGCAGGTCACGCAGTTCGGCTTGCAGGTAATCGAAGGGGCTGATCAAACCACCAGCAAGGCGCTTTTTCTGATTGGCCAGTTGCTCTTTGGCGTTTTCACGGGCTTTGACCTGTACGTTGTAACTTTTCTGGGCAGAGAGCAGGTTGTCATACAGGCTCTGGGCTTGCACTTTCAGGCTGTTTTTGATGTCCGAGAGGTTCTGCTGGGCACTGGTCAGGCTGCTCTTGGCACTGTCAATCTGGGTCTGGGCTGCATAGCTGGGGTCCAGCAAATCCACCTGCATCTGGGTGAGTTCCACGGCATTCACCAGTTGCAAAGTGTTGGGGTTGCGCTCCACGATCTGTGCAATCGCATCGGTTTTGGGAAGCTCTGGCAGGGCAAACTGGTCGTTGATTTTCTCAAAAGGACCGATCAGGTTGGCGAGGTTTTGTTTGGAGAGGTTGTATCCGTTGGTCGCTGCAGCCACGTTTTTCTCGGCATCGGCAAGCTGGCGTTCTGCATCCTTGACATCCAGAGCGGTGCCACTGCCGTTCTTCTGGCGGATCTGGGAAATTTTCAGGGCCTGCTCAAACACGTCGGTGGATTTCTGGGCCAACGTCACCTGAAACTGGGCTTCCAGCACCCCTGTGAACGCACTGACAATCTGGGACTGTGCCTGACGGACCGCATCGTCGTACTTCACGGTGGCGGTTTTGACCCTCTGGCGGGCTTGCACTTCGGTGGGACGGGTGAGGAGGGGATCGGAGAGGGTGCGGGTCAGATTGGACTGGGCATCATCGACCTCAAGTTTGGCCAGCACCACGCTGCCCACCCGGTCCACCTGCTTGAGGGCTTCGGGAAGGGTGTACTGCTGCGCGAAAGCACTGCTGGCCAGAAACATCAACACAAACACGGATTTTTTCATGGGTTCACCTCAATGGGGGGTAGGGCGTAGAAGCGGTAGACGTCTAAAGTGCGGGACAGGACATCCAGTTTGGCTTGCCGTTCAGCAAGTTGAGCCTGACTGAGGTCCAGAATGGCTTTCAGGGTTTGCAAAGGGCTGTTCAGACCCAGCTCTTCGCGTTTCTGGGCTTCGGAAAGGGCCAGAGTCGCATTGCTGACCGCCTGTGATTTCAGAACCAGTTGCCTCTGGGCTTGCTCATGGCGCACCTTCAGGCTGGCTTCTTGAAGTTCACGACTCCGGGCTGCATTCTTGACATTCAAATCGGCGGCTGCCATCTGGGCGTCTGCTGCACTGAGGGCATCTGCAATGCTGGGGGTGAGGGTAAATTTGAGACCCACTTTGATCTGACTGTTCAGAACTTGCGTTTGGGCAGGCTTGGACTGGTAATTGTAGGTGAGAGCAGGTTGCAAACTGCCTGAGTCCAGAGACGCAATCAAGAAGTTGTTGTCATCCAGTTGGTAGGTGTAACTGGCGTTCAACACAGGCAGGAAACGGCGTTTGATGCCTTCCACCTGAATGCGGGTCTGCTCTCGAGCAAACAGGGCAGATTGTTGTTCAGCACTCAGGGCAGAGGTGGGGTATTTGAGGTTCTCTGGGATCTCCACTTTCTGGTTGCCCACCCAGAGGCTGAGGTTCAATTCTGCCAGACGGATGTTTTCATCCGCAGCTTTCAATTGTTCTTGAGCTTGCTGGTAGGCATTTTCAGAGTCCCGCAATTCGGCAGGACTGATGCCTCCTTTGCTGGCGCGCAAACGGGCCACTTCGAGGCTTTTGAATGCAAGCTGCTCTGCACTCTGGGCTAAAGCTTTGCCCTGTTGGGCCAATTGCAACTGGTAAGCAGCAGACATCACTTGCACTTGTGCAGCTGTCAGTGCGGACCGAAACCCCAACTGAGCCTGCTGCACTCCGAGTTGTGCTTGTGCCAGTTGATCGGCAGCGTCTCCGTAAGGGAACAACTTGAAGGCAGCGGTCAGTGTGGCGTCCCAACTGGAACTGTCTTGAGGCCATTGGCCAGCAGGAACCCCAGCGGGTGCATCCAAAAAGTCAGACGATTGAAAGTTGCTTTGCCCCACCAGAGTCACAGGTGAATTCAAACCATCCACCTGTGCCTGAGCAGCCCTGACCTGCAACTGGGCTGCCTGCACGCTCGGGTGTTTGAGGAGTTCACTGACCCATGCCTGTGCGTGCCCCATCGAAACGCTGAGGACAACCCCCAGCAACCACCATTTTTGCTTCACGGTTTCTCCTTCATGTGCTGGGCATACCAGCTTTCCAGTGTGTTGATGACCTCTTGAACCACCTGCAAGTCTGCTCTGGGCACCCCAGCAAAAAGCTCATGCGCATGCTGGTTCCAATCATCCTCCAGCTCCTGCAAAAGGGCTTCCCCCTTTGGGAGGAGGCGCACCCGAATCACCCGCCGGTCGGTGGGATCCGGAGTGCGCTCCAAAAGGGCCATGTTTTCCATCCGGTCAATCAGTGCAGTGTTGGTGGCTGGGGTCATGCCCATCGCCCGGGCAATGTCACTGACACTGACCGGTGTTTCCAGGTTTCTTGGAGGCATCTTGCCACCCACAATCTGCAGCACACCGTAGTGCACATGATGCAGACCATGGTGTTCCAGCACACGTCCCATGTATGTGTGGGCCATGTACATGAGCTTCAGGTGCCCCTCTGCAAGTTGCAGAATCAGAGGGTCCCACGGCCCATTTCTTTCGGAATCCGAAGTATTCATGAAAGAATTATTTCAGGTTCCGAAATATTCAATGGTGACCCACCCCACAGGAACTGAAGCGAAACTTAAAAATCCTGCCTTTTCCTGCTGTGAACTGTAAAGCCGCCAACAAAAAATCCCCTCTGGTAAGGGGATTTTTGTGCACAATCACTGGTTTACTTGCGCAAGGTTGCCAGAGCAGAAGCTGCTGCGGTGTAATCCGGATCAATGGCAAGCACTTGCTGGTACATGGACCGCGCAGAAGCCCGGTCATTGAGGGCCTCATACGTCTGGCCCAACCAGTAATACAGCTCTGGAAAAGCAGGATGGGTCAAGGCCACGCCTGATTTCTCCAGCACCTCCACACCTTGTTGCAGATGCTGCAAAGCCTCTCCATGTTGTTTCAAGGAATACAACACCATGCCCATGTTCAAAAAAGGCCAGGGTTGGTTCGGCTCAAGGGCCTCGGCAAAAACAAAAGCTTCTTTGGCCACCTCCAACTTTCCAAAACGCCAGGCGGTGGTTCCCCAATCCATCGCATACTGGTAATTGTTTCCCAGATACCCCGCTGCTTTGAGGTCCACCAGAGCCTCTACATTCTTGCCCAGATCGGCCAGTGAAAGGCCCCGAACCCAGAACGCTTCTGCCGACCACTGAGCAGCAGGAACTTTTTTCAATTCAGCAAGCGCTTGATTGGGATTGCCCTGCAGATAAAACACCCTTGCCAACAAAATTCGTCCTGCGCCCTGAGCGTCGCGGGTCAGCAAAGCTTGCAATTGTACACGGGCAGAATCCAATTCACCCATTTCAATGAGGTCACGAACACCATTTAAACTCTGGCCCTGGGCCACACCCAGCATCAAAAACACCCAGACCGCCACACCCTTCAAACGCATAACAGAACCATACCATGCAAAGCTGAAACAGAAAGGAAACCAAAAAAGAAACCTCCGGGCGTCCCCGGAGGTTTCTCTGGAAGTCAGGTTTAGAACTTGACTTTGTAGCTGATCTTGAAGGCTTGACCGTTGCTGATGGCGCCACCTTCGTTGAGGGTGAAGTCGCCGTAAGCGAAGTTCAGGTCGTAGTAGTTCCACTCACCGTAGATACCGCCCAGGGTGATGTCTGCAGCACCGTTGGAGTCAGCAAAGTTACCATCTTTACCGGTGACAGTGAAAGGCAGGTAAACACGGTTCTTGCCTTGCCATCCAGCCCAGGTCAGAGCAAAGGTGCTCTTGTCGAACAGGAAAGCATCAGACTTGACGCCCAAGGTGTAGGACAGGGTGGTGGCAGTGTAGTCTGCCTTGTCGTTGTGATCGGTGCTTTCATAGGTCACACCAGCAACGAAGGAGGGTTTGAATGCAGCATCAAGTGTTGCAGTTCTGGCACTCACACCGATTTTGAAGTTGGAGTAGTCATCGGTACCGGCATCGGCGTCCAAGACGTTCTTCACGGAGGCTTCAGGCTTCACAGTCAGAACACCAGCAGTGAAGGTGGCATCGGCAGAAGCGTAGATGGTGGTGCGATCCATATCAGCAGGACCATATTCGGTACCATTGTCGGTCACACCACTGTCCACTTTGACTCCAGCTTTGACATTGACAGGGCCCAAAGCACCTTTAACGTCTACACCGAATTCACTGTTCAGGGGATCTTTAAAAGCACCCACAGCATAAAGAACGGCAGGGGTTTTGGAGTAAGAAGCACCATCAACCATCACGTTTTGGAAGTAGCCGTTGACGTCAAAACCAGCCAGTTTCACACCTGCAGTTGCCTTGATACGGGCCAGGCTGACATCCGCGCCACCAGAATGAATGGCCAGAGTGTCATAGTAGGCCCCAACCGTCACAATGGACAGGCTTCCACTGGCATTCACACCAAAACCAGTCATGTAGGCATCAGCGGGAGTTTCATAATTAGCAATGCGGTCGAAATAGCCACCCACGGTGAAAGCTCCAAAGGAAGCCTTGACGTCAACGTGTGCACCTTGGGTACCCTTAACAAGCACATCACCGAAGGGCACTTTGTTATCATCCCCGGAGTCGTTGGAAACGCCTCTGAAATCAGGATCCAGACTCCACACATCGGCTCTGACGCTCAAAGGACCAGCAGTTCCATCAGCATGTGCATAGAAGATGCTGGAATTGTCAGTTGTCGTGACGCCACCAACAACAGCAGTGTCATTTTCGGTGGCATATTCGCTCTGGATGTTCCAGCCAGCAATCTTGGTTTTCAGATCAGCACCAAGGACTGTCTGTGTCACACTGTCAGCACCAAAAGTGGAATCCGTACCGTCCTGAGCAGCATTCAAACCGAGGGTGGTGTCAGCCATAGGGCTGAGGGTGGCACGAATACCACGGTTGTAAGAACCATCATATTCACTGCCATAAGCCACTGTGATTTTGGGAGACAGACCGCCCAGACCAGGCAGCGTGCTGCCATCGACGGTAGCCAAGAAACCATCACCAAAGCCAATGCCTTTTTCGTTGTCAAAGACAAATGGGGTGAATTGGGTTTTCAGGGTCTCGCCAACAGTGAACTTGATGGGAGCACCATTGATGTCAAATTGGGTGGTTACACCTTTGACATAAAAACCAAGGCCGGCAGTGTAGTTGGGATCACCAGCACTGAAGCCATCGTATCCCACAGTTCCACTGGGGCTCAGGTCAGTTAAGCCGAACTCAGCAACCACTTTGTGGACATTAAAAGCCTGGGTGTCAGAAGCCATGGCACCACTGTAGGCACTCTTGCCTTCAATGCCCTTGTTGGCAAAATCCAAAGTGAGGCTCAAGGTGGTGAGTGTTTCTCCGATCACAGAACCAGAGTTGGTCTCTTCACCAATCAGCACTTCACCTGGCAGCAAGGTGTAGCTGTCAGCAGTGACAACTTTGTCAATCGCACCGTTACCGTTGGTATCGATGTAGAAGATTTTGTCGTTTGCAACACCAAAACCACTGTCACCCACGATCAGCAGAGCTTGGTCGAATGCAGCACCAGGACCAAAGTCACCGAAATCGGCCCAGTCAATGGCAGAATCTTTGGTGTCGCTGTCGCCATCCACACCACTGCTGAACTTGGTGCCAGGAATGATGCGGTCAATGTCAAAGTTTTGACCGGTCACACGGCTGACATAGTACTCACTGGTCAGGCTGCCGCTCACGCTGAAGCCGAAGGTGCCGTTCAGGGTGTTGAACTTGCCTTGCAGGTCGCTCAGGTTGGTTTCGACAACGGTCACGCGGTTGGTGAGGTCGGTCAGATCGCGGTTCAGGTTGGTGAAGCGAGCGTCGACGTCCTCGGCGTTGGCCTTGTCGGATTCCAGAGCGGAGATGCGGTCTTCCAGACCGACGATGTCCTCGTTGAGGAGCACGGTCAGGTCTTGCAGGGCCACGATGCTGGCAGCGTTGGACTCGATTTGCTCGGTCTGGCCTTCAACGGTGGCAGCCACATCGCCCACGGTGCCTTCGAGTTCGTCAACGCGCACGTTCACGTCATCGATGGCGCCAGCCAGCTCTTCAATGCGGGCATTGATTTCTTCCAGAACAGCAGCGTTTTCTTCGCCGGCAGCAGCCAGTTCGTCAACGCGAGCGTTCAGGTCGTCGATGCTGACGGCCACGTCATCCAGGGTGGCAGCCAGTTCGTCAACGCGGCCGTTCAGGTCGTCTTGGCCAGCAGCCAGATCTTCCAGAGCAGCGGTGACGTCGCCGTTGTCTTCGCCTTCACCAGCGCCAGCTTCGAGGGCTTCAACGCGGCTGGTCAGTTCGTCTTGAGCAGTGGCCAGTTCTTCGAGTTGGTTCACCAGCTCGTCCAGAGCACCGGTCAGGTCTTCGATCTGGGCAGCAGCAGCTTCGTCAGCAGCCACGAGTTCGTCGATGGCGGCTTGCACTTCGGCGCCAGCGCCTTCGTCGCCACCTTCAACGGGCTCACCTTTGTCGCCAGCGGCTTCTTCCAGAGCAGCAATGCGCTCTTCGAGAACAGCCACGTCGTCTTTGGTGGCGGCGTTGTCTTCGACGTCAGCAATGCGGACGCCGAGGGCAGCCAGTTCGCTGCTCAGCTCTTGAACAGCGTTTTTGAGGGACTCAACGGTTTCGTTGTCCAGTCCGCCCACCACAGTGGTGTTCTGAAGGCAGCGGGCCAGGATCAGGGCAGCTTGGTAACGGGTGAGGCCTTCATTGCCACGGAAGGTGCCATCGGGGAAACCGATGATGCAACCTTGAGCGGCCATTTTTTCAACGGCGTCTTTGGCCCAGTGGCCAGCGGGTACGTCGCTGAAGTTGGCCTGCGCGAATGCACCACCGAAAGAAAGGGCGGCGGTTACGGCCAGAACTGCTTTCAATTTCATACTTACCCCCTAATAAAGTTCGCATCGGTACTGTTGTGTCGGGTTGCACAGGTGGGGCGAGTTGCCGAGTTTCCTCTCCCGGAGACGTTGAACACTTCAGTACTTCTGCAGGTCTGTTGCATGGCAGCATCAATTCTGAGTTTTCCTCTAGAACAGTTAAGCACCAATACAAAAGACCATGCTAATCATACACATCATCAGCTTGATAGGTCAAGGGAAAGATGAGAGTAAGCCATCAGCATTAAGGATCAATTTACGCTCCTTGACGGCAAAATCCTGTGAGAACACTGACAATTGCTCTCATCTCTGCAGAAATTCCTCAGTTTCTACTCATTTGAGGAGGCCCTTAATGCTTCTGAGAACCACTCGGGGAGTGCTCCACCAAAATACACTTCGCCCCACTGGGTTGCCCATTCCACATAAGTATTTGTTTCAATGGCAGACCGGGCTTTCTCCACCAGACGGTGCAAATACCGCAAATTGTGTAAAGACAGCATCCTTGGACCCAGCATTTCTTCTGCACGCATCAGGTGGGCCAGATAAGCACGGGTGTAATTTCGACAGCAATAGCAATCGCAAGTTTCATCCACAGGCCGCATGTCGGTTCTCATGCTGGCTTTGTTGAGGTTGATGCGCCCCTGATCGGTCAATCCATACCCAAAACGCCCGGTTCGGGTGGGGTACACACAGTCAAACATGTCCACTCCGAGCCCAATGGCGGCCACCAGATCTTCAGGATGCCCCACACCCATCAGATAACGGGGTTTGTTGTCGGGCAAATGTCGGGCGGTAAAATCCACCATGGGGTACATCTCTTCTTTGGACTCTCCAACCGCCAATCCACCAATGGCAAAACCGGGAGTGTTGAAAGGCAGGGTGGCTTCAAGGCTCTGGAGGCGCAGATTCTCATACACTCCACCCTGCACAATGGCAAACAAGGCTTGATCGTCTCGGGTTTTGACCTTCAAGCAGCGCTCCAGCCAGCGCACTGTACGCTCCAAGCTGTTTTTCACATACTCAGGGCTGGCAGGATGTGGAGGACACTCATCGAAAGCCATGATCACATCGGCACCCAGAGCCTCTTGCACTTGAATGGAACGCTCTGGAGTGAGGTGAACCAGACTGCCATCAATGTGGTTCCTGAAGGTCACCCCTTCTTCTTTGATGGTCCGCATGTGTCCCAGACTCATCACTTGAAACCCACCAGAGTCGGTCAGAAAAGGACCGGGATAGGCTGTGAAACCCGGAAGTCCTCCATGCTGTCGCACCAGTTCTTCGCCAGGACGCAACATCAGGTGATAGGTGTTCCCCAGAATCATTTGTGAGCCCACATCCAGCAACTCTTGAGGGCTCACCCCTTTGACGGTACCCTGTGTGCCCACAGGCATGAACATGGGGGTGGTGACGGTTCCTCTGGGGGTGTGGAAAGTGGCTTTTCTTGCACGGCCTGAAGTGGCCTGGATTTCAAACTCAAACACTCCACCACTTTACCTCAGAAGCCAGAGGGCTTTGGAATGCACCGTTTCCCTGCGATGCCACCACACCTGAACACGCGAGGACAAGTCGTGTAATCTATGAAAAGCCATGCGAGCCCGTTCTACCCTCTTCACCATCCTTGGAGAATATGTCAATCCTTTGCGCGAAGCCATCTGGGTGGGGAGCATTCTGGAGTGGATGGATGTGCTGGGCTTCAATGAGCCTGCTGTTCGTGCTGCCATTTCCAGAGCACAACGCAATGGCTGGCTGGAAGCCGAGAAATTGGGCCGCAAAAGTTACTACCGCATCACCGGAGATGTGCAATGGCGCATTGATGGCCTGCTGCAACGTCTTTACCCTCAAGAATCCAACCACTGGGATGGGCTCTGGCGGGTCCTCATTTACACCATTCCCGAAAGCAAACGGGAAAAGCGGGACAAGTTCCGCAAAGAGCTCAGCCTGATGGGATTTGGAATGCTCACGGGCGGGGTCTGGATCTGTCCCAATCCCAAAGCCAGAGATGCTCTGGATCTGGCCCGTGCCCACACCTTGGAACAGGAAGTGGAAATTTTTGAGGCCACCCGGCTGCACCAGAACCACCATGAATTGATCGCTCATGCATGGGACCTCAGTTACATCAACACCTACTATCAAGCCTTTCTGCAGGAATTTGAACATGCACCTCTGCCAGAGGATCCCAAAGATGCTTTTTATGAATTCATCCGCATGCTTCATGCCTACCGCAAATTTTTGTTTTTTGATCCCAGTTTTCCGGTGGAGTTGAGACCTAAACCCGATTGGGGCGAAGTGGCGCATCAGCTTTTTTTGGAAAGAAGACGCATCCTCAAAACACATGCCCTTCCATTTGTCTCCGAAACCCTGAAAACACCGGAACCCACTTGAGGGTTTCATGTGCCAAGAACCTTCATGCTTAAAGAAGGTTTCTCATCATGCATCACGCAAAGAAATGTTAAAAACAAAGTTGTTGTGATCTGTCCTTAAAGAGGTTGTCAAAAAGACCGAAGCGATGACAACCCTTTCTCAACCCCCCATCGGTTAAGACTGAAGCATAGCATTGAGATGGGTTGCTTCAAATTCACAGGAGCAACAGAAAACAGCAGGATGCTTCTGTTGAAGCATCTTTCATTCGAGTTTTCACCATCTGCTGGAGGCCCGAGATGAAGAAGCGCGCTTTACTGATTGTGATGATGGCTGTGGGTATTCTGTCCTCTCAAGCTGCTCTGGCAGGCGATCCAGGTCCCTTTCCTCCGCCGGTACCGATCAAGACCAATGCTGTAATCGTTTCAACTGCGCTCTGAATCTTTCGATGCTCACGCCCTGCTGTGCAAACACAGCAGGGTTTTGTTTTTTGATCCGAAACAGGGCAGACTTCACCACAGATGGATCTCCCAGCTTCTTCTGATTCCCAACAAAGATTCAAACCGTTGGATCAGTTCATTTCCAATTCTTCGCGCAAACGGGCAACCTGGGAAAACACAAAAGCATAATGCTGGCTGTGTCGGGGCAGCAAAGAGGAGAGGTGCTCCCAAACTTCCAGGTCATCTTTCATGACCTCTGCCAAAGGCAAAATGTCTTCTATATTTTGTGAAGCTTCCACCAGAGCCTTGACCTGCCCTTCAAGCAACTGACGAAAATTTTCAATTCCGGGGGCCCGGGAATGCTCCAGCAAACGCCCCTGGTAAACATGCGTCACCCTGCCCAGATCACCCCTCTTCAGGGCATGTTGCAATTCCAGAAAGTCTGCTTGAACATCAAGGGCCAGTTTGTATGGTTGAGATTGAATGGGTACAATGCGCCTCAATCTGGAAATCAAAGCTTTTAAATTGCTGTAGTTGCCCTCATCCCCATACAGTTCCAGCAACAATTGTTCTCCAGACAGGCCCTGTGGAAACAGAGCCAACAAGACAATGATTTCGGTTTGCCGGGGAGACAATTCCAGAATTTCCGCTCCAATGGCCACACGGGTCTCTCCAAGAGTCTGCAAGTACAGCGTGTTGGGATCAGGCAATTTCTGAGCAGAGGGTTGCAAAAGCTGCACAGAGGCTGTGTATTCCAACTGCTCATGCAAAGTCAATCTCTTCAAATATTCAAGTTCGGCTGGATCTTCTCTGTCATTCTGGGACCTTCCCAGACGCTCCAGCAACATTTTTTGCAACAAAGGAACTGCAATCCATGAGCGTTCTGAATACTTGAACTTTTCCAGCTTTTCCAGAATTTGCAAATGCTCCAACGCTTCCTCAGGGCGGGTCTGGACCAGAGAAACCGCCATGGCAAGATGGGCATAGCGTTTTCGCCAGGATTCAGCATCTGCGCACAAAGCCATGGCCTCTCTGGCATAGCGTTGGGCCTCATCATCACGCCCCAGAGCCACCAGCAAACGCACCAGATGGTAGGCAAAACGCCCTTTGTCCTGGCGATGGTATCCATTCCATATTTCCACCCAGAAGGAAAGGGCTTTTTCCGGGTGACCTGCAATCAAACAGTATTCACTCCAGGTGGTGTTGAAATAGTAGTACAGGGTTTCACTGGTGCTTTTGGCCAGCTTCATGGCAGATTGCAATGACGTTTCAAGACCCTCCAGCTCTCCGCTCAAGATCTTCATGTAATGCCACATGTTGATGGTCAACAGACGGTCCACCACATTGACCACAGAGAGGCCATTCAAATACTGAACAGACCAGTTTGCCCAATGCAAAGCTTCTTGCAGCTGGTTGTTCAACAGCAAAGCATAAGGCAAATTGCTGGACGCTCGAATGATCTGCAATGAATTTTCTTCTTGCTCAGCGAGCCGCACGGCCTCAAAACTGAGTTCAACAAAATGCTGAACATCATCCAGCTTCTGAATTTGCCAGCGAAATGCTCGGGCAAGGGCATGCACCGTCAATGCCGAACGTTTGCCCTGCACTGCCTGCACTGCCTGGCGATAACCTTCATCTCCAGCCCCAAAAAACCACAAATATGCAGCCAGGGCACGCAGTTCTGGGGCTTCATGGTCCTGCAGGTATGCCAGAACCTCTGCATGCATGGCTTGATGCTGGTCCATCAGGTAAGCCGTTTCAAGCCTCCAACGCAAAACCTGCTCGTTTTGCATGAGGTCTGCCGGCAATCTGTTCAACACCCGCAGCAGTTGTTCATGTTCACCTTGCAGCACCAAGCGAGACGCTGAAGTTTCCAGAAACTCCAAAACTTTCTCTGGAAAAGCGTCCACCGCCAGATCCAGAGCCTCCAGGTGTTTGCCTTTCTTCAACAAAAGCGGCAACAAAAATGCAGGTTGAATCTCCACCTCAAAACCTTTGGGCAATCTGCGTCCTGAAGCACAGGGCTGATGCGGAATGGCCCAGCCCTTTTGCAAATGGGCTTCCACCCAGAATTTCTCGAAAACCCCCTGACTTTTCTGATAAACCTTTTGAATGGCTTCGGGTGCCAGACCCAATCCTTGACCTGCAATTTCTTGGGCTTCTTCAGGGGTCAACCGCAATTCGGCTCTGGAAATCACCACAAGTGCTTGTGAGGGCATTTCCCCCAGCAAAATCACCTGATGGCCCAGTTCAATCAACTGAACAAAAAGGTCATCCAGGGCAGGAACGCGTTCAATGCCCGAGTACACAAAGCAATACCGATCAAAAACAGCATCGTAGCGCTGCAAAATGGTGGCAATGTACGGCGGAGTGATGCCATAGTCCAGGATGTTCTGCTCCAGTGTCTGGTTGAAGGCTTCCACCATCTTGTTGGTCTGGGCCACCAGGTCCTGATGCTCCCGTTCTGTCAACTCAAACCACACCAGAGGAAACAGGTGCTTTCTCAAAGCATCCAGCACATAAGGACCTCCGTACTCTGGTGGTGCACAGAATTGCACCATCCCTCTGGAGTGCAGAACCTTTGCCTGCAAGCGCTGGAACCACTTTGATTCAAGAAAAGACATTCTACTCCTATCTTAATGATTTCAGGAGGAAACAGGTCCACATCCATGGGATGAATGCCATACATGTCACAACACATGCCAGAAGCAAAACAAAAAAAGGAGGGCCTAACAGCCCTCCTTTCAATTTTTGGAGCGGGTAACGAGACTCGAACTCGTGACCTCAACCTTGGCAAGGTCGCGCTCTACCAACTGAGCTACACCCGCACTCCACACCAACCCAACAGGATCAGCAGCAAACACAATAACAAAACTTCTCCCCCAGGTCAAGCCCCGAGATTCCGCTCTGCAACGCAAAAACACCACCCCAAATCCGGGACACCAAAACAAAAAAACCCCCCGCGTCGCTCTACTCTCCCAAGCAATCACTCACTCAGTACCATCGACGAAACAGCGTTTCACGACCCAGTTCGGAATGGGATGGGGTGGGACCACTGCTCTATGAACACGGGGGAATCTACTCTTTTTAAGACTCCCAAAAGAATGCGAACCAGGACAGTATCATTGCAACTTAAAGGTCAAGACCTCGACTCATTAGTATCAGTCCGCTCAACGCCTCTCAACGCTTACACGCCTGACCTATCAACCAAGTGGTCTACTTGGAGTCTTACCAGCTTTCGCTGTGGGAAATCTCATCTTGAGGCTGGCTTCCCGCTTAGATGCTTTCAGCGGTTATCCATTCCGCACA